>LVBO01000498.1 GCA_001604435.1 Synergistales bacterium Syner_01 | reverse complement strand
CGCCGCCGTTCCGCAGGACGATCACCGTCGCGTCGGAGCCCGTCATCGAGAAGGCCAGATCGAGCGCCTTCTGCGGCGTCGAGGCCGGAATGAAACCAAGTTTTTTTGCTGTCGCGTCGTCGATGCATGGGCAGACCATGATTCCGCGCCCCTTGTCGCGGATGATTCGCCCGACGTGGACGATATGCGCGGCCATCGTCAGGTCCTCGATCTCGTTCCGGTCCACCATTTCCTTGACTTCGGAGAAGGGGAGGTACCCTATCTCCGTAAGCTCGGGGTGCCCCTGCGCGACGCCCTCGGGGCAGGGGGTGACCGTGATGAGAACGCCGCCGCGCTTGAGCGGCAGATCGCCCGCGTAGATGCCCTTCGCCGCCTGCCACAGTTCGCTGTCGGCGGGGAAGGTATCGGTGACCACGATGTCGGCGTACTCGGGGAACGGAACGCCGAAGATCTCGCGCGACGCCTCGCAGCCGGCCGCGTGCGCCTTCTCCGGGTCGCCGCAGACGCAGCGGTAGATGCGCTCCTCCCGGTCGAGGACCACGTTCACGATGAACGAGAGCCCTGCCTTCTTCGCCACGGCGTTCATCTCGCGGCGCACCGGGTTGTCCACCGTCCCCATGATCTCCGCGCCGTCGTAAAGCGCGCTGATCCAGTGCGTCTGCCCTGTGGTGACCACTCCGGAGACGCCCGGCTGGACCATCTTGGCTCCTCCGGAGAAGCCGGCGACCCTGTGCGGGGTGATGTGCCCCACTGCGATCACGTGGTCGAACTCGAGGAGCAGCTTGTTCACCCAGACGTCGGTACCGTGCTCCGTGACCCCGATATGGGCCAGCCCGCTCTCGTCGTGGGCGTCGTGCTGGAATACCCGTATCCGTCCGGCGAGCCGCGTACCAATCTTGGTTTTCACTTCCGCGTTCGACATGGGGCGGTGGGTTCCGAGGGCGATCAGTATCGCCGTGTCCTGAATCTGGACGCCGCCCGCGGCCAGCTCTTCCAGGACGAGCGGAAGCATGCGGTCCGCGGGGGTGTTTCGGGTGTTGTCGTCGATGAGCAGCAGAGCGGAATCCCCCTGTTTCACCAAGTCCTTCAGCCTGGGGGAAGCGATAGGCTCGGTCAGAGCCCGCCGCACTTCGTCAAGATCCGTTCCCGTCGGGGGCGTCCCAGTACGGGGAGCGAGCACCGCCAGAAGATTTTCGTCGGGAATCACCATATCGCCGAAACCGTCGTAAGGAAAGCCGATTTGCGCCATGGCGCACCTCCTTTTCGTTTTTTTGCGGGAACACTGTTTCAGCCTATCGCTTCCGCTCCGATAGAAGGCGCTTCGCCGAAGAGGAACGTTTTGTCAGATGAAACGCTATCCCGCGAATTTTTCCGAGTTCCATTATAATGCCTTTTCAGCGTTTTATGCGAGAAGAGGCGAGATGAATTTCCTAAAACAATCGTATATCGGAAGGAAGTTCGCTCGTGCTATGATGTGCTTCGGAGGTGCGTACGATGAAAGGAATGCATATGCGTGTTATTGGACCGTTCGTCTCTCTTTCCGCGATTCGCGTGAACGGGGCGATATGCTCGGGGCAGTGTTCGGAGCGCAGGCGCGAGGAAGGAACCTCGTCATGAATCAGATATCGTTCTTCGGTTTTCTCGCCCTCTTTCTCTTCTGTTTCGTGCTCTCGGCCTTTTTCTCCGCAGCGGAGATGGCGTACTCGGGCATCAACAAGATCAGGGTGAAGCGTTTCGTCGAGGAAGGGCGTCCGGGCGCGACGAAGGCGCAGGAGCTGATGCGCGACTTCAACGGGACGCTTTCGGCGATTCTCATCGGCGGGAATATCGTCGATATCTTTATGACGGCGTTGGCCACCGGGCTGCTGACCTCTCTATTCGGTCCGCTCGGCGCGGTCTATTCCACTCTTCTGATGACGTGTCTCATCATCCTCTTCGGCGAAATACTTCCGAAGGCGTTCGTAAAGGACCGCTCCGAAGAGTTCGCGCTGTCGGCCGCGACGATGCTGCATCTTCTGGTGCGTCTCTTTCGCCCGTTCACGAACTTCACCAGAAGGCTGGCGGCTGTGCTGCGGCGCTGGGCGCCCGGGCCGGCCGACAATCTTCCCGGCGTTACCCACGACGAGCTGCTTTCGATCGTGGATGCGATGCATGATGAGGGAGTGTTGCCGCGAGCCGAACGCGATCTCATCGAGAACGCCGTCAACTTCAACGAGCTGGAGGTATGGGAGGTGCAGACTCCGAGAGTGGATCTGTTCGCCATCAACATCAAGGAACCTCTCGAAAACGTCCGCAATCTGGTCGTCAAGAATCACTACTCCAGAGTTCCGGTCTACGAAGGAACGGTGGACAACATCGTCGGGTTCCTCAGCGAAAAGGATTTCCTCGCGAAGTGGGCGCAGGGGGAGACCTTCGAACTGAAGAGCGTGCTCACCCGTCCTTTGCTCATCGCCGGAAGCGCCAGCCTGATGGACGCGTTCCGCATTCTTCAGGCGTCGCGAAGCCATATGGCCGTCATTCTGGACGAGTACGGCGGTACATCGGGCATCGTCACAATGGAGGACCTTCTGGAGGAGCTTGTCGGCGATATCTACGACGAACACGACGACATCAAGGAGAACTTTACCCAGGTCGAGGAGAACGTCTTTCTGGTCAACGCGGACGTCTATCTGAGCGATCTGTTCGAAAAGTTTCTCCGCCGCCCGTGCCCCGAAAGCGAATCGAGCACCTTCGGTGGATGGCTTCTCGAGCGCTTCACGATTCTTCCGGAGGTCGGGGCCGGTGTCCAGTGGGAGGATCTGACGTTTCAAATCGTCAAGATGTCGGGACAGAGAATTCAGAAAGTCCGCATTATCCGGCAGTAGGAGTCCGATTTCAGGCGACACGAGTCGAAAAGCCCCTTCAGAACCGGAGCGGTTTTTCGACTCGTGTCGTTTTTTCGTGATGTGTTCGAAAAATTTCGGGTAAACAGCGTAATGCGGGAAAAGAAACTTGCCCTCTTCGATGAAAAAAAACGGTCTTCCTGAAAGGGTTTTCAGGAAGACCGGGTTGTTATTCTCCGATGTGGAATGTCAGCGTGGATACGAGAACGACTTCGTCGGCCCGCGTCTTGTCTTCATGTTCGAATGCATGCGAGACTTTCGCGAACCAGTAGCCCGCCTTCAGAGGGATGATGTCGATTATCCCCTGCAGGTCGGCTCTGCCGGAAAACGCCTTGAAATCTTTATCGGAAAAACCGCCGAAAGTAGCTTCAAGCTTGGCCGTTTTCAAAGGTTTGCCGTCGACAAGTATCTGTACGGTGAACTTCTCCCCTGCCTTGACCTTGGCGGGATTCATTAAAGGGACGATCTCCAGCCGCTGCCCCGTCGGCTTCGTTATGAAGGAATCATCGTCGCTGCCGTCGATGTTGAGAATCGTTTTCGCGAACATGCTGACTTCCTCGCAATACTTCGCGTCGGGTCTTTGATGGCGGTCTTTCTGCGCCCATCCGTCATCGCCGTTCGACCAGAAGGTGGGGTGATAGTATCCCAGGACCATGTAGCTC
>LVBO01000497.1 GCA_001604435.1 Synergistales bacterium Syner_01 | reverse complement strand
ATAGAACAGGATGCGGATACCGTCATACTCCTTTACCGTCCCGGGTACTACGATGCCGGGACACCGGGGGAAGAGGAGGACAACCGTGCATTTATCAGTCTTGCCAAGCACAGAAACGGACCGACAGGGGAGATTTCGCTGATCTTTCTTCGGGAGTATACCCGTTTCGTCAATGCGGACCGTCGGTATTGAGTGACCTGCGCGCTTGAAGAGAACCCGCTCTATCGGTACAATAGTTCGAAGAACTTGGAAATATACGGGGCGCCCTCTTTTCGACTCCGGCCGTCGTCGACGGAATCCGGACGCGGGGAAGCGCCGCGCCGGAACGGAGCTCCATACAACCGGGGGAGATTGATGGGATGGCTGGATTTTTGAACTTTTTGAGAGGTGACATTGCGATGAACGACGGAAACGAGGCGACGTTCTCCGATCCCAAAGCGGAAAGACGATTCGCCGATATTCCGGTCGATCTCATTCGACCGAATCCAGCGCAACCCAGGCAGTTCTTCGACGAGGCGGAGCTGGAGGAACTGGCTGCTTCAATAGCCGAGGTAGGCGTTATCCAGCCGGTGGTCCTGATACCTTCGGAACCGGGGTATGAGCTCGTTGTTGGTGAACGCCGTCTCCGGGCGGCAAAAAAAGCGGGGCTTTCCAGCATACCGGCTATCGTCATGGAGGTCGCTCCGAGGGAGCAGCAGGTGATGGCGCTCATCGAAAATATCCACCGAAGCGATCTTTCCGCTATCGAGGAGGCGGCGAGTCTTCGCGACATCCTTGAGAGCACGGGCTGGAGCCAGACGGAGCTGGCCGCCAGGCTTGGGAGGTCACAATCCTCGGTGGCGAACAAGTTGCGTTTGTTGAAGCTGGAAGAGCAGGTGCAGCTTCTCGTCATGCAGGGAAAACTCGGGGAACGCCAGGCACGCGCGCTCATCTCTCTCTCCGGCGAAGAACAGATAGCCCTGGCGCGGGCTGCAGTAGAAGAAAATCTCATAGCCGGAGAGGTGGAACGGCGGGTAAAAGAAGAAAGGGAATCCTCCCGTCGGACCTTTGCAGCGCCTTCATCGGCGAGAAAGAAGGAACCTCTTTCCTTTACCGGTCCCGATGGACCGACAGGGGAAATTCTCAAGGACATTGCGGAGCTGGTGGAAAAAAGCCGAAAAAAAGGCATTCCCGTGGTCTGGAAAGTGAAGGAGCTTGCGCAGCGAGAGCTAGTGTTGGAGCTGGTGGTCGATCTCCGCAGCGTTTCTCTCGCTTCCGAAATCGACTGAGTGGTTCTTTGCGCCAAAAAACAGAAAAAGCGCTCCGCATTGGAAAAGCGGAGCGCTTCTTTATTTCCGTCGACGAGCGAAGGGAGTTGTTAGGAAATGTTCAGGAGTCTGGTATACGTAGGGTACGGCCAGATATCCTTCGCCACAAGAGTCTCCGCTCTGTCCGAAAGGCTGCGGATGTGAACGTAGAGAGGAATCGCCTCCTCGGCGATCAATCGAGACTGTTCATCGATTTCGATTTCGTGAATCTTCGCGAGCATTGCGTCGAGCTTTTCGGAAGCGGCGATCAACCCGTTCTTTATCGACGCCAGGTCGACGATGCTCTTCTTCCAAAAGACCGATTCCTTGACGGTCTCCTCGGGAAGCGATGAAAGCGCACCTTGTTCAAGGAGTATCTGGCGGGATATCGCCGGGAGTATCCCCTCCCAGAGCATGGCCCGCATAATTCCCATCTCGATGGACACAGTTTTTATGTACTGTTCAAGGCGGACCTCGTAGTACGCGACAACTTCGCGCTCGCTCATGATGCCGAGGCTTGCGAGCAGCTTCCGGTGTTCGGGTTCAAGGTAGAGCGCCAAGGCTTCCTGAGTGCTGTTCGCTATCTTGAGCCCTCTCTTTTTCGCCTCCTGCTGCCACTCCGCGCTGTAGGCGTTGCCCTCGAACCGGATTGGACGGCTTTCAGCGGCCGCATACTTGATCGCGTCGAGCGCCGCTTCAAGCACATCGACTTCCGAGCCCTTCGATTCGATCATCTCGGCGATCCTGTCCATTCCCCACGCCCATGAGGCGAGAAGCATCGTCAGCGGGCCGGCGATGGACTGCGGCGCTCCCGGCGCCCGGAATTCAAACTTGTTTCCTGTGAAGGCAAGAGGCGCGGTTCGGTTGCGGTCGGAATTATCGGCCATGATGGAGGGCAGCTTGTTCATTCCCAGGTCGATAAGGGCTTGCGCGGGGAGATCGTCAGGCAGTCCGTTCTCAACGGCCTCCAAAATTCCGGTGATAGCAGAGCCAAGGTATGCGCTCATTATTGCGGGCGGCGCTTCGTTTCCGCCGAGTCGGTGCATATTCCCCGGAGAGGCGATCGAAGCGCGGATAAGACCGTAATATTTCCCGAATCCGAGAAGCAGGGCGCTTAAAAAAGTGAGGAACTGGATGTTTTTCCTATGGTTTGTCGACGGCTTCAGAAGGTTGCGTCCTTCGCTGTCCATAATGGAGAAATTGACATGTTTTCCGCTGCCGTTAAGACCGGCGAACGGCTTTTCGTGAAGCAGCAGCGCGAAATCGTGGCGTTTCGCCATCTTTCGCATGACGTCCATGATCTGCTGATTCTGGTCGCAGGCGAGGTTAGCGTCGGCGAACTGGGGGGCGAATTCGAACTGACACGGAGCAACCTCGTTATGCCGCGTGGTGATGACGACGCCCAGCCTGTACAAATCCCGCTCGACATCCTCCATAAAGGCGAGAACGCGTGGGGGGATGGAGCCGAAGTAGTGGTCCTCCATCTGCTGTCCCTTGGGAGGAGGACAGCCCAGGATTGTGCGCCCGCAGTAGCGCAGGTCGAGGCGATCCTTGGCGACGGAGTTGTCGACCAGGAAGAACTCCTGTTCGGCGCCGACCGTTACATGCGCCCATTTGAGGCCGCGGTTTCCAAAGAGCTTCAAAATTCGCATCGCACGGGTTTCCACCGCGTCCACGGCTTTGAGGAGAGGTGTCTTGAGGTCGAGAGGGGTGCCGTCGTAAGAGATGAATACGGAGGGAATACAGAGCGTGCCGCCTTTTTTGCTCATCATGATGAATGCCGGACTTGAGGGGTCCCATGCGCTGTATCCTCGGGCCTCGAAAGTGGAGCGAATTCCTCCGGAAGGAAGCGACGAGGCATCCGGTTCGCTTTGGATGAGTTCTTTCCCCTTGAAGGACTCTATGGGCATACCTGTTTCGTCTTTGGACATAAAAGACATGTGTTTTTCCGCCGTGAGCTCGGTCCGAGGATGAAACCAGTGGGTCCAGTGCGTCGCCCCTTTGGTGAGCGCCCACTCCTTCATCGCCGAAGCGACCATGTCCGCGAGAGCGGAGTCGAGTTTCTGTCCTCCCTCGATGGATGCCAGAAGGCCGTTGAAAATATGCTGAGGCAGTCGCTCCTTCATTGCTCGTCTGTCGAACACGTACATCCCGAAAATATCTCGCGCTTTTTCGAATTCCACTTCCGTTCAACTCCTTCCAGCGTTTCTTCGCAAAGAATAAAAAAACATGATGCGAGTTTATACCACTACACCCGATAATTAGTCAAGTGAAAGCTTAAAAATAAACGCATAAAAAACAAAAAAACACGTTTTGGGAGATCAATGATAAGGTGTATGCGGATATTAGACGATTTCTCTCGCTTGATAGTCAATTTTCCCTCGGAAATGCTTTCTTTTGCCGGCTCATTCCGCACAAAAATGGTGTAAAATCAAACGGAGTCTATTGTTATCAGGAAAAAAACGGGGGTGTTTGCCCTTCGTTTAAAGCATATCCGGCAAGCTTTTTTTGACGTTTTTGTGAAAGATTCCTGCACAAGGAGGGAAACGATGAAGGTTCTCTTTTGGGGAAAGGAATTTCAACGTTTTTTCGACACGCTCTCCACGGTGTTCGCGCATCACGAGATGAACATCGCGGATCCTCTCGACGATAAGGGGGCCTTGAACGACGCTGAAGTTCTGGTGATTCGTCCTGCCAAGGTGGACGAGGATCTGCTTGCCCGCGCTCCTTCCCTTCGCATGGTACAGCAGTGGGGGGCGGGCGCCGAGGGAATCGATGTCGCAGCCTGTGCGAAGCGCGGTGTTGTCGCATGCAATGTCCCTTCTCTCGGAACGGGGAACGCCGAAGGCGTAGCCGAGGTTGCATTTCTGCACATGCTGCTCCATGCGAAACGTTTTTTCCGCGCCAGAGAGAAACTGATGGAGGGCAAGGTCTACACGCCTCCGGGAACGGCGCTCTGGGGTAAACGCGGATGCGTGGTGGGGCTTGGAAATGTGGGGAGATCCGTCGCGCTTCGTATGAAGGCGTTCGGAATGACCGTGACCGGTGTGAACCGAACCTCCCCTTCGGAGGAGGGGATTGTGGACGATTTTTTTCCCCTTTCCGCCCTTGAACAGGCGGTGAGGGGGTGTCGCTTCGTCGTGGCCGCGCTTGCGCTGAATTCCTCAACCGAGAATATTTTCGACGAGTCTTTTTTTAAAGCGATGGAGAGCGACGCCTTTTTCATCAACGTGGCAAGGGGAGGGCTTGTCCGCAGAAGCGCGCTTGAAACTGCGCTGAAGGAAGAATGGATCGCCGGCGCCGGTCTGGATGTGCTGTGGGAAGAGCCGCATTCCCCGGCGGAACCCTTTCTTACCCACCCCGCAGTTACGGTGACGCCCCATATTGGCGGAGTGAACGACGCTTCCTTCGAAGGCGTGCTCTCGTTCATCGTCCGCAATATCGACCTTCTTGCTTCGGGGAAAAGTCCGCTCTCCCGTCTCGACATCGATGGAGCGGGGGATTCCTCGTCCCGATAGGCGCATGACGGCGTATCTTATCAAGCGGATACTCTATTTCGCCACCGTACTTTCCGTTGCGACGGGAACGATATGGGTGTATCAGTACTGGTGGGAGCAGAACGCTCTTGAAAGCCCCGATGTTGTTGCCGCCGTACCATATACGCACATCGAACGAATCCCGGTCAAAGGAGTGCTGATATGGGAAGAGACGGTGCTGGTCTCCCGGTGGGACGGAAACCTTTCCTATCCGGAAACGGGAACGAGGAGAGTCGCGCGGGGCGAAACCGTTGCGGTTATCGGCTCGTCATCGGGGAGAATGGCTGTTCGGTCGGAGTCGGTGGGGTATTTTGTTCCCGGACTGGACGGAGCTGAAG
>LVBO01000496.1 GCA_001604435.1 Synergistales bacterium Syner_01 | reverse complement strand
ACATCGTCAGCAGCAGGTGAAGCGCGGGCAGCAGCCCCGCCATGCCGAGCACGGAGATCAGCCAGCAGCT
Organism: Synergistales bacterium Syner_01; assembly: GCA_001604435.1. Lineage (GTDB taxonomy): Bacteria > Synergistota > Synergistia > Synergistales > Aminobacteriaceae > JAAYLU01. Next base: position 1,632 of record LVBO01000496.1, on the reverse strand, counting down.
GTTCGCCATGTCCAGGTCGAGCGCGTAGAGCGAGGGGGGCACCAGCGCGTTGAACGCCACCGGCATGGAGGAGAGGATGAGCACGACCTTGAGCGGAAGCCCTCCGGCGATGCCGCCCAGCCCCAGCAGAGCGGCGATCGACGTGCAGACGGCCGGAACCAGCAGAAACTTTATGCCGAGAACGGCGACGCCTTCTTTCAGGTAGGCGGAGGTCTTGCCGAAGCGCATGGCCATGCCGATGGAGGCCAGCAGGATCACCGTAGTCAGCGGAATGAGCAGTGCGTTGAGCTGCGAGAAGACCTCGGGGCGAGGCACGTCGAGCAGGTTCAGCGTTGTTCCCGTCGTCAGGCTGAAGATGGAGACGAGAAGGAACGGATCGCGGGTCAGCCTGGCGAAGAGGCTCGCGCCGTCCGTCGTCTTCGCGTCGCTGTAGAGCCTGGCCACCGGAAAGCCGACGCCGTAGTAGGCCATGTCCTCGAACAGTTTGAAGAGGGGGACGTAGGCGTACCCCGCCTCGCCGAGAAAGACGAAGGTCACCAGCCCGCCGATGGCCCCGATGTTGGTGAAGAAACCGCAGCAGAACATCGCCCCCGCCTGCGGCCGTTCCAGCCGGAAGAGACGCGCCAGCAGCGCGCCCGCGAGGCCGCCGAAGACGTGGCAGAAGGCGCCCAACCCGGCGAGCAGGGCAAGGCGCGGTTCGCGTATCTCCACCACCCAGAGCGCCCCGATGAAGGTGAACGGACCCAAGCCCAGCAGGGCGAGCCGCTGCAGAAAGGTTCGGAGCACGGGCATGGACCATCGCAGCCGGACGAGCCCCCGCTCGCTCGCGAGCCGGACGCCGTACCCGAGCAGCAGACCGAAGGCGATGACGGAAAAGGAATACAGTATCCGGCTCATACTCCGGCTTCGTTCTTTTTTTCGATATTATAGAGCGACTTCACAAAGAACTCCTCCTCGTTTCGCATGAAGGGTATTATTCCCCGTGAAGCTTCCTATGTCAACGTGTGTCAACGTGAAAAAACGCGCCCGGCGCGCTATACTTGAACCACACGCATGCGGTATTGAAGCCGCGCACCAGGAGGGGAAGGAAATGGGTCGTCCGGTCATCGGTATTGTGGGAAATTTGCTCATCGAGCAGGCTGGGTTTTCGCCCGGCATGGAGCGGAGTTATGTGAACAACGACTATGTGGCCGCGGTGGAGCGCGCGGGAGGCATTCCGTTCATTCTGCCCGTCGTTCGCGGACAGGACGTGGCCGAACGCCAGACGGAGTGCGTCGACGCGCTGCTCATCTCGGGCGGATACGACATGGACCCGCTGCTCTACGGAGAGGAGCCGATACGGGCCCTTGAGTTCGTCTACAGGGAGACCGACATCTTCCAGCTTCGCACCATCAAGACGGCGCTGAAACGTGGGCAGCCCATCCTCGCCATCTGCAAAGGAATCCAGCTGCTGAACGTGGCGTGCGGAGGAACGCTCCACCAGGACCTCGGCGAGATCCCCGGTTCCTTCGTCAAACACTCGCAGAACAGAAAACGCTCCTGCCCGAGCCACACGGTGGTCACGGAGGGGGAGTCGCTCATCGCCGAACTCTTCGGCAGCACATTCCCGGTCAACAGCTACCATCATCAGGC
>LVBO01000495.1 GCA_001604435.1 Synergistales bacterium Syner_01 | reverse complement strand
TTCCCTTTACCTTCATCTTCAACCCCGAACTGCTTCTGGTGGGCGGCAATTTCGTCTCCATTTCAATATCGACAGTCACCAGCATCATCGGGGTTATCGCGCTGGCTTCGTCGCTGCAGAATTACCTGTATGCGCCGATGAATGTCGTACAGAGGGCGGGAATGTTCTTCGGCGCGCTGCTGCTCATCTTTCCGGGTATAATAACGGATATCGCCGGAGTCGCGCTGGCGGGGGCGATCTTCTTCTGGCAGAAGATGGATGCGAAGTCCCGCGCCGCCTGAGGCGTTCTGACGACACTGGAGGGGGTACGGAATGAAAACAAAAATGAAGTCGGGGCGGGAGGAGATCTTCCTCTCCATTCCCGACAAGAATGTTCTCGCGGTGCTCGAACCTTCGGGCGGGAGTCCGGTCGAGGATCTTGCGGAAGAGGTTCGCGGCCTCCTCGCCGTCCCGACCGCGGGCCCTTCGCTCGAGGAGATCGTCCGGAAAAGCCCGGTTCGGTCCGTGGCCGTCATCGTCAACGACATGACCCGTTCCACGCCGACGGCGTCGATGCTTCCGCCGCTCCTTGAAGAGCTGGAGCGGCTCGGCGTCGGGCGCGGGAAGGTGACGGTCGTCGTCGCCACCGGAACCCACCGGCCCATGAGTGACGAGGAGATTCGCATCGTCCTCGGCGACGCCGTCTTCGGGACGGTGAAGGTGGAAAATCACGACTGCGACTCTCCCGACCTGGTGGACATGGGAACCCTCTCCACCGGGAACCGTCTGCTGATCAACAAGACCGTCGCGGAGGCGGATCTCAGAATCGCCATCGGCGAGGTGCTGCTGCACTACTACGCAGGATTCGCGGGCGGACGGAAGAGCATCCTTCCCGGGGTTGCGGGACGCGAAACGGTGATGAACAATCACAAGATGATGACGGCGCCGGGGGTCGGTATCGGCGTGGTGGACGGCAACCGCCTCAGCGAGGAGATGGTGGAGGCGGTAAGGAAGTTCTGTCCGCTCCACTTCATTCTGAACTGCGTCTCGGACAGCTCCAAGCGGATCGTCCGGGTCGTCGGAGGAGACTGGTACGACGCATGGCGGGAGGGGATCGCCACCTTCCGGAAGTACAACTTCGCCCCGATCTCCAAGAAAGCGGACGTCGTCTTTCTCTCGGCGGGAGGGTATCCGAAGGACATCAACATGTACCAGGCGCACAAGGCGCTCTACATGGCGTCGCGGGCGGTACGCCCCGGCGGGACGCTTGTTTTCTTCGCCGAATTGGCGGAGGGGTACGGGCACAAAGTTTTCGAAGAGTGGGCGCGTCGAGAGATGACGCATGACGAGGTCATCGCCGCGTTCGCGGCCGATTTTCGCTTCGGCGCGCACAAACTCTTCTACCTCGCCCAACTGGCAAAGGAGTGTACAATCCTTCTGTACTCCAGGGCAAGCGAGGAGGACGGTCGCCGTATGTTCTGCGAGAAGTGCGATTTGACCGACGTTCTTCCTTTTCTTGTACAGAAGTACGGAGAGGACTTTACCTCGTACGTCATCCCCCAGGCGGGTATTGTGCTGCCTGTAGAAGAGTAGTTCGCTTCAACGGTGTTTTTCAACGCGGAGAGGGCCCTCGGGCGGGAGCTTGAGGACTTCTCCGCGTCGCTCCCGGGAGTTTCTTTCCTTCCTGTTCCTCCTTCGCATTTCATACGGTACAATGAGAAGAATCCACAGGGGGTTCTCCTGAGCGGAATGTGTTTCGCAGAGGGGAACGGCCGGATATTGGAGGGAAAAACAGTGCGTCCCGTTCATATAGTGTATGTTACGGCGGGGAACGGTCATCGCATGGCCGCCCGCGCTCTTCGGGAGGCTTTCGACCGCGAGGACGCGCCGAACGTCGTCATGGATCTTCTCGATTTTTCGAGCGACCTCTTCAAGTGGTCGTACAGCGATGTGTACGCGTTCGTCAGCGAACACTCGCACCTTGCCTGCCGGATCATGTACGATCTCACGAACAAAAACAGGGAAGAGAGCATCGTTCTCCGCCTGTACGAAAAAATTTCTCTGGAGAACGTGAAGAAATTCATGCGGTACATCGCGGAGAACGAACCGGAGAAGTGCATCTGCACGCACTTCTTTCCGTTGAACGTGCTCTCGCGGATGAAGGCCGCGGGGCTCTACGGAGGGGATCTGTATACGGTCATTACCGACTACGGTCTGCATAAGATGTGGGTCAACGATCATGTGGACCGCTATTTCATCCCGAGCGAGATGGTCCGGGAGGGTCTTCTCGAATCGGGGGTGCCCGAGGAGAAGATCGTCATGTCGGGGATACCCGTGCTCCCCAAGTTCGCACGGATCAGCGGCGTCAAGCGCTCGTTTTCCGGAAAGCGCCTCTCCGTGCTCTTCATAGCGAGCAGCATCTACAACGCGCTTGTCCTCGACATACTCAAGGAGCTGGAGCATATAGGGCGTCCCCTTGACGTGACCGTGGTGACGGGGCGAAACCACGATCTCGCGGACGACCTCGAACGTTTTTCCTCCGATTCGTCTCTCTCGCTGAACGTCTTGGGATTCGTCGATACTCTGGACAAGCTGATGACGAAGCACGACGTCTTGATCACCAAACCGGGGGGGCTCACCGTGAGCGAAGCCCTCTGCGCCTCCATACCGATGATTCTCGTGAATCCCATTCCGAAGCAGGAGACGAACAACTCCGCGTACCTTCAATCGCAGGGGGCGGGGATCCTCGCAAGAACCGCCGAGGATGTGGGCAGGCTTGTCGGGCGCTTCTACGACGACCGTTCGACGCTCTCCTCGATGCAGCGCGCCGCAGCCTTGATCGCGCACCCGGACGCAGCCTCCGCCGTCGTTTCGGGCGTATTGAGGTGATGCGCCCGATGTGTTCTCCGAATGAACCTGCGCGGACGGACGCATTGCTGCTGGAATGGGAGAAGATGTTCTTCTTCTGCGACGATCCTGCACGGACCCGCCGGTATTTCCAGATCATCAAGGCCGTTTTCGACAACACGGTCGAGGGGATCGTCATCACGGACGCCAACGGGATAATCCGGATGGTGAACGCGGCCTTTTCATCGATCACCGGGTACGCTCCGGAGGAGGCGCTCGGCAAGAACCCCCGGATTCTGAAATCCGACCGGCACCCCCCCGAATTCTACGCGGATTTCTGGAAGCGCCTGATCAATGATGGAAAGTGGGAAGGGGAGATTTGGAACCGCAGGAAGAACGGGGAAGTCTACCCCGAATGGTTGGTGTGCACCGCCGTTTACGACGAGAACGGAAATGCGGAGCACTATATCTCCGTCTTCAACGACCTTTCGGAGGTGAAGTTCAAGGACGCTCAAATCGAGCTCCGCTCCAACTACGACTATCTCACCGGCCTGCCGAACAAGGAGATGTTCCAGAGCCGCCTTACCGGCGAACTCGCCCACAGGCAGAGAAACAGCGAGCGACTTGCGCTGCTCGTCTTCGACATCAATCGTTTCAAGAACATCAACGATACGCTCGGCCATTTCGTCGGCGATTCGGTGCTGCGAAAGGTCGGCGGCCTGCTTTCCGAGTGCATCGGTTCAGGAGGCATCGTCTCCCGTATCGGCGGCGACGATTTTCATATTTTGCTTCCGGACGTCCATACCCCGGATGAAATAGTCGGCCAAGTAAAACGGATTTTCGAATTTCTCGGCGACCCCGTGGATGTTGAAGGGCATCGCCTTTTTTTAAGCGCGAGCGTCGGGATCAGCGTCTTCCCGGAAGACGGCAGGGATGTCGATGACCTGCTCAAACGGGCGGATATCGCGATGGGTAAGGCCAAGGAGAGCGGGATCAGCAGCTACCGTTTTTTCACGGAAGAGCTGGGGCGGCGCGCGTCGCTGAAACTTACCCTGGAAAACGCGCTGCGCGAGGGGCTCGAACGGCATGAATTCCATCTGCACTATCAGCCCAAGTACTGCATCCGCCGGGGAGGCCTCTCCGGGGCGGAGGCGCTTCTGCGCTGGAACAGCCCCGAAGGTCCGATTCCTCCTTCCGACTTTATTCCGCTCGCGGAGGAGACGGGGCTTATTCTCTCCCTGGGGGAATGCGTTTTCAGGGAGGTTTGCCGGCAGATAGCCGAATGGAAGCGGCGCGGCTACTCTCCGGGAGAGATCGCGGTGAACCTTTCGGCTCGGCAGTTCCACCAGAAGGGGCTTCTTTCGAAGTTAAAGGGGATTCTCGCCGAGTACGACGTGCCGCCCTCTCTGCTCGGGATCGAGATCACCGAGTCGGGCATCATGGAGAACCTCATGGATTCCATCGCTGTTCTTTCGGGAATGAAGGATTTGGGAATGACGGTGTACGTGGACGACTTCGGTACCGGGTACTCGTCGCTGAACTACTTGAAACGATTGCCCATCGACGCGCTGAAGATAGACAAGAGTTTTATCGACGG
>LVBO01000055.1 GCA_001604435.1 Synergistales bacterium Syner_01 | reverse complement strand
AACGAGTCTATTTTCAAGGTTCATTTTATCTCCGCCTGCTCAATACTTCGTAAGCATCTTATCCTCCCCATCTCCCTTCGTCCAATACTCTCTGCCTATCTCCGACATAGAGATCGCCTATGCTCGCCCCTCTTCGAAGATCGGAAAGATCCGCGGAAGGCGTACAAGCGAATCGACGCCAGGATCCCCCCTTGCCCGTCGAGAAGTCGCACCGGCGCATTCGTTTCCTCCCCGCTTCGAATACAACCGCCGCCCCCACATCCGTCCGCTCGGTCGTACCCGTCCCGCTGTTCATGACGATTTTCGTTGAGAAGCGACGGGAGAAACTCTATAATTACGGCATATTCTACGGGCGGCGCGATGCGGGAAAGAATCGAAAGGCAAAGTTTTATAAAATCTACCTCTACTTTTCTCGAGGATCAAACTTTCGGAGGTAAAAAATGACTGCAACAATTACCATAAGAAACGAACAAGAGGTTGATTACAAGAACGTTGAAGAGATCACGAGAAAATCTTTTTGGAATTTATACGTTCCTGGGTGCATGGAGCACTATTTAGTTCATGTCATGCGGACCCACGAAGACTTTCTTCCGGAGTTGGATTTCGTGATCGAAGTCGACGGTCGAATCATCGGGAACATCATGTATACCAAAACACGGCTCGTCGACGAATCCGGAGAAGAAAAGAACATCCTCACCTTCGGCCCGGTGTGCATTGTGCCCGAGTATCAAAGAAAAGGGTACGGGAAAAAACTCATGGAGCGCTCCTTTGAACGCGCGCTTGCGCTTGGATACGACGTAATCGTCATCTTCGGCAACCCCAACAATTACGTCAGCAGAGGTTTCAAAAGCTGCAAAAAGTTCAACGTCTGCCTTGAGAACGGGACATTCCCTGCGGCGATGATGGTAAAAGAACTGAAACCGGGCGTCCTGGACGGAAGAAAGTGGACGTACCATCAAAGCCCCGTGTTCGAGATAGACGAACACGAAGCCGCGCGCTTCGACGAGAGCTTGGAACCCTGGGAGAAAAAGCACGAACCGAGTCAGGAAGAGTTTTACATTCACAGCCATTCTATTTTACAGTAACTTTCATTGAGTGGTAGAAGCCGATTTCGGACCTCATGGACAAGTCCCGAAGCCCGAATCAGGCACCCGAAATTCAAAGATGCCTGAAAAGAGCATAAGATACAATCTCAAAAAAAATAAGTTACAACGCGATGCACTATGTCGACGACACAAAAAGCACGCGGGATGTTTTCTCATCGATTTTTCATAAAAGCCGCCGCCATCTCGGTTTCGTCAAGCTTTTTTCGTGTTGTTCGGGATGCCCTGGCTAAATCGCTTTTTTCGCTTGAACCATAAAGTCGATCAATGCAACCTGGACAGTTTTAGGATCGGTCCGTATCGCCGGTGGTTTAGCAGGATTCTTTCCATGAGCCACCCAATTTCTATAGTTGTAAATCTGTTTCGCTTTGCTTCTCGTATCGCGGTCTACAACGTCTTCCAATGCATCTATCATATCAAGCACGGTCCAACGCTCGATAGAACCGCTCAGCAACAAGGCTAACCTTTCCAAAGTCGGGTTTAATTTACGGACATTCCCATCGATGGCGGTTTGGATCGAAACACGCAACTCGCGTTCGAAAGATGCGAACAACGAGAGAATCATAATATCCTCAAGTTCGCTCTCCACACCTACGAACTGTTTCATCACAAGCTCTTTCTGCTCGCCCCAAAAAAGAGTCCTATTATGCAGATCGAACATATCCTTAACAATAGAGCGCTTTGTCACTTTTATAGAATCCTTCAGAAATTCATAAACGGAAAAAACATCGTTCACAATCCGCTCGTTCATTGCAGTCGCTCCAGCAAAGGAATCACTATTTCCTTAGAAAATTTGGCCACCTTTCTGTACGAGCTGTCGTCGTACCAATACCATGCATCTTCGTCCACGTCCTCGAAATATCTGTAGCTACTCTTCTCAACACTGTTTCCGTCATGAATTTTCATTGACATTCCCGGACCGCCGGTAAAAAAATAGAGCAATTTTTCCGTTCCCGACGGACCGGAGATGTCGATTCGCCCTTTCGCGCCAATTATCCAAATAGCATACGGTATTAACGACACCTTGAAGCCTTCGCCGAGCGTAAAGTCAAATCGTTTTGTTGTATATGCACCGCTCAACTCCTCGTTTTTTTCGATTACTTGCTCCTCAACAGTTACCTCGTATCCCAAATCCGCAAGCCAACGCCGAAAGTTCTCCTGAACGATTACGACTTCGTTGTTATACCATTGGATTCTATCGCTAATTTTTACTTCCGTTGCACTCATTTTTCCCTCCATATGCATAAACATGCATTTCACCACGAAAACGCTCTTGTTTTTAACGTCGAAAAGGACGGATGATTCTCCGTAGCAGGCCAAGAAGAGAGAGTGTTCTTTCAGACTTTTTATTCCCGTAATATTTCTACCATAACCGCTATAATTAGACAAGCGTATCAAAACCTTGAAAAAGAGGCCGGATAACGATAACATTGCAAAAGGCCCGTTGAGGAATCTTTCTCCGTCAATCGGGCGATTCTCCGTCCCACAAGGAACGAAAAAACGCCGAAAGGAGCGAGCGCGTATGCTGCAAACCGTCTTGCCGCTTGTGGACCACGGAAAGATCGACCTCTCGTCCGCGCCGTGGACGATGCACGAGTTTTTCGCCGGAAGCGGCTTGGTCGCCTACGGCCTGAAGGGCATGTTCGCTCCCCTTTGGGCGAACGATATCTGCCCGCAGAAGGCGAGCGTCTACGAGGCGAATTTCGGTTCGGAGCATTTCCTCCTGAACGACATCAAAAACGTCCGCGGCGCCGACCTGCCGTTCGCGCACCTTTCCTGGGCGAGCTTCCCCTGTCAGGACCTCTCGCTGGCAGGCGCCATAGGCGGCATAGAGGCCTGCCGCAGCGGACTGGTCTGGGAGTGGCTCCGAATCCTCGACGAAATGCCCGCGAAGCCGCGCGTTCTGCTGGTCGAAAACGTCTCCGGCCTTCTCTCCGCCGGAAGCGGCGCACACTACAGAAAGCTGCATTCGGCGCTCGTCGACAGAGGGTACGACTGCGGAGCGATCATGCTGAACGCATCTCATTTCGTGCCGCAATCGAGGCCGAGGGTGTTCGTCATAGCCGTCGAGCGCGGACGCCGTATTCCGGAGGAGCTTGTCGGCTCCGGCCCGTGCCGGCTGCACAACAAGGCGGCCGCGGAGCTGGGGAAGACGCTGCCCGGCTGGATATGGTGGCGTTCGGAAGAGCCTCCGAAGCGCCATACGCGCATCGAGGACATCCTTGAACCGGACGTTCCTTTCGACAAAGACGACGTCCTTCGGCTGATTCCGGAGAGACACAGGGAGAAGCTCGACAACCACGCTACGATCTACGCAACCGGATACCGGAGAACCCGGCAGGGGCGTCAGCAGCTTGAACTGCGTTTCGACGGCATCGCGGGGTGCTTGAGGACGCCGGAGGGCGGGAGCAGCAAGCAGTTTTTGGTGGTCAAAAAAGACGGCGAGGTTCATGCGCGGCTGCTCACCGTCCGCGAAACAGCCCGCCTGATGGGCGCGCCCGACAGCTTCCGACTCCCCGGCAGCGCCAACGACGGATATAAAGCCATGGGCGACGCCGTGGCGCTTCCCGTCGCGCGCTTCATCGGCGAACACTTTTTGCTGAAGATAGCGGAGGCGGCGTACGATGATCAAGCCTGAAGACAGATTGCGAGCCTTTCAGATCGAAAACAACATATCGACGAAGGGGCCGCTCTCTCTTGTCGTGCAGTTTACGCGCATGGTCGGCGGGAAGGAATTTCCTTTGAATCCGGACGACTATCGCACAGGCGGACAAGGACAGGTCGCCGGGCTCGGCGGCGGAAACCTCAAGAAGATATTGAAAGAGCACGGCATCGCTCAAGTGCTTGCTTCCGAGGGTGGACGTACGAGCCGCGGCAGTATGGGGCTGATGATAAAGTACGTGGATTTCTTGAACGAGTGGAACGCCGAGGAACCCGTCGATTTCAGCGTCGTCGAGGCATTCTGGGCCGAGCAGGTCCGCGAGTATTTCCGAAATCAACCGTTCATACTGACGGCCGACGCGTCGAAGACGATAGGAGGCAATTTCGACGAACTTTTTGAACAGGCGAGAAAGAGGCAGTCGCAAAATCCTGGGACGCAGTATCTCGGCACGATGCTGCAACACCTTGTAGCGGCGAAACTCTCCGTCATTCTTCCCGAAGGCTCGGTGACGGTTCACGGCGCCTCGGTGGCCGACGCCTCCACGGAGCGAAGCGGCGATTTCGTCGTCAACAACACCATTATTCATTGCACAACCGCTCCGGGCGCTCCTCTCATCGAAAAGTGCGGGGGCAACCTGCGCGGAGGATACCATCCTGTTATCATCACCATCTTCGACCGCGTTCGAACCGCTCTGGACTTGGCGTCCGACGCGGAACTCGGAGGGCGCGTCGAGGTGTGGGACGTGCAGCAGTTTTTGTCCACCAATATCTACGAGCACAGCCTTTTCGACGAGACGAACCGCAGCGCGGCGATCGCGAAGATCGTGGACAGGTACAACGACATCGTCGCCGCTGCCGAGACCGACCCAAGTCTTCGCATCGAGTTCGAGAGGTGAGGCGCCGTGAGCGACGTATTCGACAAAGACGCTCGCTCGGAGATAATGCGGAAGGTGCGATCAAAAGAGAACCGGTCGACGGAGCTGCGCCTGATGAAACTCTTCAAAGACAACGGAATTTCGGGATGGCGGCGCAACTATCCGGTCGTAGGACATCCCGATTTCGTCTTTCCTAAATACAAAGTCGCCGTCTTTGTGGACGGTTGTTTTTGGCACGGACACGATTGCCGAAACACGCGTCCTCAGGACAACAAAGAGTACTGGCAAAAGAAGCGGGAGCGCAACATGCGCCGCGATCAGGAAATAACCGAACGTTTCGAAGGCAGAGGGTGGACGGTACTACGTATTTGGGAGTGCGAGTTGCGGAAAAACCGTATTGAGGAAACGCTGACGAAAATTCGGGGGGCCATTATGACAGAAGCAGACTGAAAACAAAACATCACTTTTTTCGCGGGCCAAGAAGAGAAATTGCCGTTTCAAACTCTTATTTTTTAAGGCTTCGTAAACAAGTCACGAAGCTCTAAGTACGATGCGCCAAATATTATTCAAACTATTAGATGTTGAGTGCCAGCACATCGTAGACGAAAAAATGTGCCGGCACATCGTGGACTGATATTCCCTTACGCTTTAACGCTTATACTCTATTTCTTGCACCTGTTTTCCGTCGTGAGAAATTGTAAGCTTTTGCTCCCTGACATCTATAGTGGCGACGGCGTATTCGAGTTCCAGCTCCGGCGGCACGGGAAAGCTCTCTCCGAATATGTTCAGTCGCTTGTCGCTTCGGATCAGACGAACGAAATGGTATCTTCCCTTCTCCGGTTGTTTCCGCCAATCCGGCGGAGAAGTCTCGGGATCGGGGAAACGAAGCGTCGGCTTCATCGAGGCCAGCGCTTTCAACGGAGTCTTTCCGCCGATCTTGCTGTAGCGCCAGGTGGCGTTGTGCCTGTTCTCGAAAGCAAGAGACCCGTTCTTCAGTTCATCCTCGGAGAACATCTCGACCTTGCCGAGGAAGTTCTGCTGGTAGAAGTCGTTGAAGCGCTCCACGCTGCCGTTTCTCCAAGGCTCCGACGGCGGAATGAACCACGGCTCGACTCCGCTGTGCAGACAGAGACGGATAAGAGGCCCCATGCTCCGCGGATGCTTCGGACTGCCGACGAAGGTGAAGGCGTTGTCCACCTGGATTCTGTCCGGAATCCCCAGGCGTTTCCAGATATCCCAGAGGCCGTTCATGATGCTCTCCGCTCCTTTGGAGACCGAGGGATACAGTCCGCACCGTGCAGTGGCCAGATCGACCACGTTGAGGCTGTAGAAACGTATCGGCCTCTTCAGGTAGCACGGTCCGACGAGATCCGCCTGATGCGTATCGTTGGCCCGAGCGGAAGGCAGCGCCGGATACGGCGTTCCCTTGGGAGAGTATCGCCCCGTTCTTCGATGCGTCAGCTCGTTCCGCGCAAGAATTCTGTTGATGGTGCGCAGCGACGGCAGGGGCGAGATATCCAAGTCCTCCATCTCCCAGAGGATGGCCTGAGCGCCGCAGAAGACCCCTTTGTTGTAGAGGCAGAGACGGACGAACTGCACGATCTCTTCGATTTCCTCCGGCGTTCTGTTGGCGCAGTTCTTCGGACGCCTGGAAGAGTCCTTGCTCCAAGGTTCTTCGTTGTCATGGTGCTCCCGGCGTTTTATCCACTTGTAAAGCCAGGCTTTCGATCTTCCGAGCGAAGCGCAGATGGATTC
>LVBO01000494.1 GCA_001604435.1 Synergistales bacterium Syner_01 | reverse complement strand
TCCATACCTATCGGAACATCGAAGGTCTGCGAAGTGAGCATCATGGACGCCATGGCCGCGACGGACTGTCCCTTTTCGTGAACGACGATGGTGTTCTCCACAGCGTATTCAAGCTCGGCCTCGTGGAAATCCATGACGATATCAGCCTTTTCCTTTCGAATAAGTTCCATGAGCGCGTAGCAGGTGCGTTCGCAGAGGAGGCCGTCGGGACGTCCCGGCCATGTCCTGTTCGCGTTCCGTATGTCCATATACGCCAGATTCTGTCCGCTCGGGTAGTGGACATACACCTCGGGATCCGGCCAGGAATGCAACGGGGTGGCGAGGCGGTCGCCGTATCGCCATTTTTTCACTCCCCAGGGGGTGGAAATATGATAAAACCTGGGGTAGGCCTCTCCCATGCGAGTTGCCATGGAGGCGCTTGTGTTGATGCGGTTGATGACGATAACCCTCCCTTGAACAGGGCGGACATTCTCAGTGAAGATCTGGGCCGAGAGATTGGCAACCGGCTCTTCCGGGTGCGTCCCTCCGAGAAGGACGACCGTTCCGCCGGGCGCCGGTCCGTTGAAGATGTAGACGTTCGCGTCGTTGACCGTGCCTCTCACGGCATCGCTGTAGCCGCTGAGTTTTTTGACCTCCGAAAGGAAGGGGCTCGCGACGACGGCTTCCTTATATTCCATGTGTTCCTTAAAAAGAGAGCCTGCAATTGCAGCGCACACGCCTGCGAAAAAAAGAATCGTCAGTTTGGCAAGACGAATATTCATCGTGTACGACTCCTTCCTACTTGAGCCGCAGAAGGCGGAGAACAAAAGGTATCATAACCACCGCGTACAGAAGGGCCTCTTGTATATCCTTCGTCGCGATGAAGTTCCGGGCTATCGCAAGAAGGAAAAAGGCGGCGATCAGGTAATACAGTATCATCACTACCGAATGTATCATAAGCATATCCACAGGCGTCAACCTCCGATCACTTCGGCAATCTCCTTGCTGTACACCATGAAGAGAGTGGACAGGAGGAGAATGAAACCCATCACCGGAAGAGCGCTTTTTACAAACCCCCGGTAATAGTCTCCCTTGAAGTCAAGCTCCATTACCGCGGCGCGTCCGACTACGGCGGTAGGCGGAAGGCAGTCTCCCAATGGCCACATGACCGACCACGCCGCCAGAGAAATCACGGGATCGAGCCCCTTCATGTTGAACAGCATGATCAGGGGGACTCCGAAGAGTGGAGCGACCGCGTACTGGAGCATTCCCTCCGAGGCGGGGAGTATCAGCCAGAGAGAAAAGAAAAGTACGCCGAGCGGAAGCGTTACTACCGCGAGGGAGAGAAGTCCGCGGACGCCGCTGAGGGTCATTACCTGAATGAGAACGCCTACAACGACCATGATACTTACAAGGCCGAGCAAGCTTTTCACCGTATTCCGGGCCACGCGGAACACAGGAAGCCTGGAGGGGCTGATGGCGCAGACTGCGAGCGCGCTGGTCATAAAAATCAGCGGAAGCCCAAGTATCGGGAAGGAATACGGGAACGCTCGGCCTGCAAGGACAAGCGCGGCAAGGATGAGAAAAGGAGCGGCGGCCCGAAGCCAATTCCAGCCTTCCGGAACTTCCGGCAGCGTCGAGAGCGCTTTGTTCATGTCGACGGGTTTGCCTTTCCCCGCGAGCCAGAATGCGGCGAACAGCGCCCCGGTCACCGAGAGAAGAGCGAGCGGCCGGGCAAAGCCGACATAGGGCATATTGGCTCCTGCGGCGGCCATCATCGCCCAAAGATTGATGGGTGGGCAAGCCGCGCTCATAGCAGCAAGCAAAAAAATCAAGGCGACTCTTTTATTCGCAGGGACATCCATCGCGAGCAGTACCGAGCCGACGAGGGAGCCTACTGTAAGCACGGTCGTGGCGCCGGATCCTGTGATAGCTCCCGGGATCATCATCACGAGCACGAGAAGGAGCAGGCATACGGATCTTCGGTTATGAAAGCCGAGGACTATGCGGCGTACGATGAAGGCAACGCCGCCCGCC
>LVBO01000054.1 GCA_001604435.1 Synergistales bacterium Syner_01 | reverse complement strand
TTTGTTTCCCGAAGTGAACGCTCGGAATCACTTCGCATACCATTCCGCCGGTCTTCCCGATTTCCTTCCAATCCGCATGAAATGAATGAAGATCACGCTTCGTCCATCACGCGGGTCATTTCAAGAAATTCCACTTCATTCACTACCTTCACGCCGAGAGAGAGCGCCTTCGAGAGCTTGCTTCCCGCATCTCTCCCCGCCACGACCAAAGACGTCTTCTTGCTGACGCTCGAAGAGCAAACGGCGCCCAAACGTTTTGCCTTCTCCTCCGCCTCGCTCCGGGTCATGGACTCCATCTCGCCGGTAAACACGAGGCGCATTCCCTCGAAAGGCCGAGATCGGACGGGTTCGTTTTTTTCTCCATCTATAAGGGAGGGAAACGTCGCCCTGACTCCGGCCGCCTCCAAGCGATCAAGTAGTTTCCGATTCTCGGGCTGTTCAAAGAACGACCGAATGGCCGACGCCATTACCGGCCCCACGCCGTCGACCGCCGCAAGCGTCTCCTCGGATGCGTCCCGAAGCGTCGGGAGATCTCGGAAGGCCTCCGCAAGGATCTCCGCGCTGCGCGAACCGGTAAAGCGAATGCCGAGGGCGGAGAGAAGGCGGAAAAACGGACGGTCTTTCGATTGCTCCAGCGCGTGTATCAGGTTTCGGGCCGACTTTTCACCCATTCTGTCGAGCGATGCGATCGTTTCTTCGTCCAATGCATAGAGGTCGGCAAGCGAACGGAGCAGGCCCTTCTCGACAAGCTGATCGACGATCTTGTCTCCCAGCCCGCGTATGTCCATTCCGTTGCGCGAAGCGAAGTGCCGGAGTCCTTCCTTGAGCTGCGCCGGACAGGAAGAGCGGTTCGGACAGCGCAACGCGACCTCCCCTTCAAGGCGTACCGCCGCCGTTCCGCATGCCGGGCATCGGTCGGGCATGACGAACTCACGTTCCTCCCCCGTTCGCGCGTCGAGCACGGGACCGAGTACTTCCGGGATGATCTCGCCCGCTTTGCGGACGCGCACCATGTCGCCGATACGTACATCTTTGCGCCGGAGTTCGTCCTCGTTGTGGAGGCTTGCCCTCCGCACGACCGAGCCCGAAATGCTCACGGGCGAGAGCACCGCGACCGGAGTAAGGGCGCCGGTTCGACCGACGGAGACGATGATATCCTCTAGGCGGGTAGTCCTTTCCTCCGGCGGGTACTTGAAGGCGATCGCCCATCGGGGCGCGTGCGACGTAGCTCCGAGCGCTTCCCACGCCGCGATGGAGTTCAGCTTGACCACGACGCCGTCCGTCGCGTAGGGGAGCGAGAATCGCCCCTCGCGCCACTCCTCGACGAATGCGAGCACATCCTCCGGGGAGGCGCATCGTTTCCATGCGGGTTGCACCGGCAATCCGTATTCCGCAAGCCTGAGGAGAGAGTCCGCCTGCGTCTTCACATCGAACAAAGCCGGGTCGACGACGGTGTAGAGGAAAATCGAGAGGCGGCGTTCCGCCACGACGGCGGGATCGAGCTGCCGTAAACTTCCTGCGGCTGCATTCCGCGGGTTGGCGAAGAGCGGCTCTCCTCTCTCTTCCCGTTCCATGTTCAGCTCGGCGAAGTGCTGCCTCAGAAGCAACACTTCGCCGCGAACCTCCATCTTCGGCGGAAATGCGCCCGAGAGACGCAGAGGGAGATTGCGTATAGTCCGTATATTCGCTGTGACATCCTCGCCCGTCCTACCGTCTCCGCGCGTCGTTCCCTGCACGAAGACGCCGTCCTCGTAGACAAGGGAGACGGCAAGGCCGTCGATCTTCAGCTCGCAGAGATAACCGTGTTCGCCTGCCAACGGGGCGGTCCGTGCGAGAAACGCAGAGAGCTCCTCCTTATCCAGAGCGTTGTCGAGACTGAGCATAGGAACGGAGAGCCGCACCTTGGCGAATCCCTCGGCAGCCTTTCCTCCGACCCGCTGCGTCGGGGAATCCGGCGACCGGAGGGAAGGATATTCCTCCTCCAGCCGCCGCAGCTCGGCGAAAAGCGCGTCGTACCGGTCGTCCGGAATCTCCGGCGCGTCCAGTACATAGTACAGATGCTCGTGCCGCAGAATTTCCTCTCGTAAAACAGCGGCCCGCGAACGCGCTTCTTCGGGGACGCGGGAAATCGTGCTCTCTGCCACCTCGACGACGCCTCTCTTTCTACGCCTCCGGCGCGTCCTTGCTTCTGGAAACGAGCGGCTTCATCGTCGGGAAGAGAATGACGTCGCGGATGGAACGCGAATCCGTAAGGAACATCACCAGGCGATCGACGCCGATGCCCAGCCCGCCGGTCGGGGGAAGTCCCGTCTCGATGGCGTTGATGAAATCTTCGTCGAAATCGTGCGCCTCGTCGTCGCCCGCTTCTTTCTTTTTCAGCTGATCCTCGAAGCGCGCTCTCTGATCGATGGGGTCGTTCAGCTCGCTGAATGCGTTGGCGACCTCCTTGCCGCAGATGAACAGCTCGAAACGTCGTGTGTAGTCGGGGTTCTCCGGATCGCGCTTCGCGAGCGGGGAAATCTCCGTCGGGTGACCCGTGACGAATGTCGGCTGGATAAGCTTCTCTTCGACGAACGTCTCGAACATCAGGTTGAGCACCGAAAAGCGGCTTTCGCCGCCCTTGATCTCCACGCCCCGCTCCTTGCCTATCCTTCGGGCCTCTTCGTCGTCGGCGACGGTCCGGAAGTCGACTCCGGTGTACTCCCTCACCAGATCGAGCATCGAGCCTCTCTTGAACGGCTTGTCGAAATCGAGGTCCACATCCTGGTAGCGCACGGGACCGGAGGAATCGGATCCGCGAACGACGGCCGCGGCCTTTCTGATGATCTCCTCCGTGAGCGCCATCATATCCTCGTAGTCCGCATAGGCCCAGTAGACCTCCATCGCGGTGAATTCGGGGTTGTGCATCGTGTCGAGCCCCTCGTTCCGGAAGTTCTTCCCCATCTCGTAGACCCTGCCGAACATCCCCACGACAAGGCGCTTCAGATAGAGTTCCGTCGCGATGCGCAGGTACATTTCCATCCCCAGCGCGTTGTGGAACGTCTTGAACGGGCGGGCGTTGGCGCCTCCAGCAAGCACCGAGAGGATCGGCGTCTCCACTTCGAGCGTGCCGTGATCTTCAAGCGTCTTCCGGATCGAGGAGATGATCTTCGAGCGTTTGCGGAACGTCTCGCGCACATCGGGGTTTGCGATGAGATCCGTATAGCGCTGACGGTAGCGCAGCTCCGTATCCTTCAGGCCGTGCCACTTTTCGGGAAGGGGGCGAAGGGCCTTGCAGAGCAGCACGCACTGCCGCACATGAATCGTCAGCTCCCCGCGCTGCGTTCTGAAGGGATGCCCGACGATGCCCACCCAGTCTCCGGTGTCCACCCACTTTTTCGCAAAGGTGTACTGCTCCTCTCCCATCGCGTTGAACTGGAGGTAGAGCTGCAAGGTCTCCGTTTCGTCCGCGAGGTTGGCGAACATCGCCTTCCCGTGCTTCCGAAGCGTCATGATTCTTCCCGCGGTGACGATGGAAACGGACTCGTCCATCTCATCCGCTTCGAGGTGGTCGAAGTTCCGCCGAACGTATTCCAGCTGGTGCTTCCGCTCCCACTTCTCCAGGATATACGGGTTGTACCCTTCCTCGGAGAGCAACCGCTCCAGCTTGTCCATTCTCTGGCGGACTATTTCATCGCCCGGACCGGTCTCATCTCCTCCGGGAACGGGGTTCAGAATTTCCTGTTCATGATGCGCATCCACTATGTTCCTCTCTCCTTTCAAAATAAACCTCACACGTTTCAAGCATTCCCCGAAGTTCCTTCCAGGAGAGGATGTGCGCCGCGGCGCGCCGCAGTTCGCCAATTCCGGGAAGCCCTTTGAACATGCCCGACAGAAGCCGCTTCACCATGAGAACGGCGATTCTGGGCCCCGATCCGGCGCAGACGTCTTCGCCGAAATCCAGAAGAAGGGAACGTTGGAAATCCGGGGAGGGATTTCTGTATTTATTATGCACTTCATAGCCGAGAAACGCCAGCGTACGCGGGAAAAGAAACGGATCGGCGATCGCTCCCCGAGCAAGCATCACCGCGGCGCACCCTCCGTTGAGATACTCCGCGGCCCGTTCGGAGGAGAAAACATCTCCGCTGGCACAGACTCTTCCAGGAAAAAGCGTTGCAAGGCGCGGAAGCAAAGAAACGTCCGCTTCTCCGGTATACCGTTGCGCGGGCGTTCTGCCGTGCACGGTCACCGTCGCTGCGCCCGCTTCAAGAAGTCCTTCGCAGAACGCCTCCGTCGTCAGCGGCAAAGAGGGGGGGCATTTTCGGATCTTCGGCCAGACAGGCAGCCCCAGCGCAACCAACCGCCTCACCATTTCGAAGGCTATCTCCGGGCGCTCCAGCAATTTCGATCCGGCGCCCTTCTTCAACACCTTCGGCATCGGACAGGCCATATTGATACCCAGAGCGACGATTTTGCTCTGCGTTCCGAGGGCATACTCCGCCCCCCTGACCATGGTGTTCGCATCTCCTGCAAAAAGCTGGGCTATTACGGGCGCTTCTCCCTCCAGGACGGAAAGCATTTCATCGGCTTTCGATCCGCGTGAAACAAGTTCATGCCCCTCTTCGCCGAACTTTTTGCGCCTTCGAGGCATCTTCTCCGATGCGAGCAACCCCGCGCAGCTTATCATCTCGGTGTGCACCGCCCCGGCGCCGAGTTTTGAGTAGAGAAGGCGAAGTGCGGGTATCGTCACTCCGGCCAAGGGTGCAAGAAGCAGAGGGTTCGCAAGGCGGAGCCCCCCTACTGCGATCCGACCCGCAGCGGCGGAGAGCGGAGGAACAGGCAGTTCGGCAAGGGTCACCTGGCGCGATTCCTTTCGTAGATCAGGCGAAGCCCCTCGAGCGTCAGCCAGGGATCGACATGTGTGATTGTCTCGGAGAGCGACGCGATGACCGAAGCATGTCCTCCCGTGGCTGCCACGGGCGTCTTCGTCCCCAGTTCGTTCCATGTCCTCCGTACGAGCGAGTCGACGAGTCCGGCGTTACCGAACAAGATTCCCGCCTGTATTGCCCCTATGGTATTGTTTCCGATGACGCTCTTTGGGGGTTCGAGGGAAACCTGCGGAAGTTTCGCCGTTCTGCCGAAGAGCGCTTCCATCCCTGTGACAAGCCCCGGAGAGATGGTGCCGCCGATATATGCGCCTTCTTTATTAAGGATATCAAGCGTGATAGCCGTTCCGAAATCGACGACAATGAGCGGGGCGGCGAAACGGGCCTTCCCTGCGACGGAATTGACCAGCCGATCGGCTCCCACCTCGTGCTTCGGAGAATAGGCGATCTCCATCCCAAGGTCGAGACCTGTCGTGACCTTTACGGGAACGACGCCGAGATACTCCTCCAACCCCTCGGAGAGCGCAGTATCGAGAGAGGGGACCACGCTCGAATAGATGGCGCCTTCGAGCGTCTTCAGCGAAATTCCGTAGATGGAAAGCAGGTTGAGAAGGTAAAAACCCAATTCATCAGAAGTATGACGTTCGGACATAAGGCGCCAGTGTTTTCTCAGGGTAGCGCCTTCGTAGATCCCTATGACCGTCGTGGTGTTTCCCACGTCGAGAACAAGCAGCATAATATCCTCCTCCTTACACGGAAGGCTTCAAACATCGGAGTATTATACCACTGGAAATATCTTCAAGGAACACTCGGGAGACGCCCGTTCCACGCCGGGAGCGGAAGCGTACGCTTCACAAAAGAAACACTGCCGTAAGCAGAAAGATGCCGGCGCCCGCTATAGTCCTCCCCCTTAAAGGGTAGAGGCCTCCTGCCACAACGAGAAGAAACAGGCCGCCTCCAAGCGTTGCAAACAAAGGAGACCAGGCGAGCGTCCAAGGGAGGAAAGCGGCGACGCTTTCAGCTATCCATTCCCAGAGAGTAAAAAGCCCTTCTGCGATTCCTGAAAAAAACGCTCCGCAAGGCAAAGCAAGCAAAGACGGAAGCGAAAGAAAAAGCGCAAGCGGATAGAGCAGCGAAAAGAGAGGAAGCGCGGCGAGGTTGAGCGCTGTTCCGGCGACGGGAACCTCTCCGAATGTCGCTGTCACCTGGGGGAATGAGGCAATCCAGATACAAAGACTTGAAAGCGGTATCATCCCGAAAGAGAGGCGTCGCTCCCCGAGGCTTGCGAGGAGAAGCGCGGCCATCACCGAGAGACGCCAACCGATGTCGAAGAACCACGCGGGCCGCCAGAGAAGCAGAAGCAACGCAGCAAGGGAGACTGCGTTCAACGGAGTGCCCTTGCGACCGAGAATCCTGCCGAGAAAAAGCGCCTGAATCATCAGCGCGGCGCGGAGAGCTCCGGGCGCTCCTCCGGCGAGAAAGACGTACACCCAGAGAAACAGGCTCGAAAAAACGGCGGTTGTCCGGCGCGAGCAGACAAGCCGTATTCCGGGAAAAGAAAGAAGACGCCACACGGCGAACGCCACAAGGCCTACATGAAAACCCGAAACAGCGAGGAGGTGCGACGTTCCCCAGCGTCTATGGGCTTCCGTAAGATCAGGATCGCGTACGCCCAGAACCGTCGCAAGCAGATATCCTCTTGTCCGGTAAGGGAGGGAGAGAAGGATTCGTTTTCTGAGCTCCGTTCTCCAGAGGGCGAGCGACCATCCGCCGGTCCTGCGTGTCATTGAATCGGGGACGATCTCGGTCGAAACGCCTCTCGCCTCCCAGTAGAGATCTTCCCTGAAAGAGGAGCCGGGACGGGAAACGATGGCTTTCGCTCTACCGGAGAAGGAGATCGTATCCCCTTCGAGAACGGAGCGATTCGGAGGAAGCCGCATCAGGTACTTGCCGGACGAAGCATCCACAAGCACAATCCGCCTGCTCCCCCAGGATCGTTCCAGCACAACCGTCCCTTCATCCCCAAGAACACCCGCCTCGATGTGCGCCGCACTCGAGAGACGATAGCAGCAAGACAATGCGCAGGCGAACGCGAGAAGCGACAGAAAAGAAACGTAAGGGAAGAAGCGGGACGGACGATACTCCGAAAGGATGAGCAGAAGCCCCCACACTGTCAGCGGGGCAAGAAAGGAAGCGGCAGGTGCGGAAAGCCCCCGTGAAACGGCAATAATCGAGACGGAAAGGCCGGCGATGATGAAGAGGAGCGGCCCCCTTGCAGCTCCTTCCCGAGGGACGAACGGAACGGAGCAGAGATTTCGTTCGGCGCGGGAGTACTGTTCCAGCGGAGAGTGCTCGGAGTTCATTGGATGGCGATCATACTCCTCATCGCTTCAAGCTTCTTCGCCCCGATTCCCTTGACCTTCAGCAGGTCTTCCACGCACGAAAAACGCCCCATGGTCTCCCGGCATTCGAGAATGGAACGGGCGATAGCGGGCCCGACTCCGGGAAGCCTTTCAAGCTCGGCCGCGGTGGCCATGTTCACGTTGATCCGACCTCCTGCGGAAGATGGGGGTGCGTTTCGGAGCGTCGCCGGTTGGGACGTGAGATGGAGCGTAACGGCGGACGATGTCTTTCCCGGCGCGGGAGAAACTCCTTCTCCCGGCGTTCTTTCCAAGAGCGAAGCCGGAGGGAGAAGGGCGGGAACGTGCACGTGCATACCGTCTCCAAGCGGAGCAGCCATGTTCACCTGCACGGGATCGGCTTTCCGCGTGAATCCTCCGGCAGCTTCGACAAGCTGAAAGACCCTGCTTTCCGGGGGAAGATGGTAGACTCCCGGCGAAAGCACTTCGCCGGTAACATAGAGAACCCACGCTTTCCTGGCGACGGGAGGCTCCTTCAGAGCGGCGGGGGCCGGTTCCGTCACCGCGGGAGTTTGGGACAGAGAGAGCGCAGGGCCGGCTTTCATTCCCGAAGGAGTATTCACGAATTTGCCGGAGAAGAGGTAGACCAGGTATCCTGCGAGAAGAAAACATCCGATGCCTATGGCAAAATAAGCGAACCCTGCAAGACGCTTCCCCTTGAGTCCTCCGTTGTTCTCCATGGTTTCTTCGCATCCTCCTTCAGTTTTCGACGTGCAGCACGCGCCCGTTCAAGCACCAGTTCTCTCCGCCCGTTATCTCCACGGAGACAAAACGTCCGAGGAGCTCTTCCCCGCTTTCCACAAGAACAACCTTATCCGACGGAGTCCTCCCCTGGAGGAGCCCCTCCCCCCTCGGAGCCGCGTCGTCAAGCAAGACGCGGAAACGCCGGCCGACAAGCGATTCGTTGATCTCTCGCGCTATGACCGATTGGATACTGTTGATCTCGTTGAGGCGGGCCATCTTCACATCGCGCGGGATTTGGTCTTCTCTGGCGGCTGCCGAGGTGCCCTCCCTGGGGGAGTAGGCCGCCGAGTGGACCAGATCGAAGCGAAACTCTCTCAGAGCACGTACGGAACATTCAAAGTCCTCGTCCGTTTCTCCAGGATGGCCGACGATTAGATCCGTCGTCAATCCAACGTCGGGAAGGCGGTCGCGTATCGACGATACCGCCGCGCGGTACTGCTCCAAGGTGTACCCCCGGTTCATCATTTTTAATATCCGGTCGCTCCCGGACTGAATGGGAAGATTGATCGAAGGACAGAGAATATCCGCATGTTCCGCCATAGCATCGACGATATCCGGGGTGAAATCCCGCGGATGCGACGTGACGAAGCGAAGGAGACGCACGCCTGTTCGGACCGCTGCATCTCGAAGCAGCGAGGAGAATCCGTACCCGTTGGAGAAATCGCTTCCGTAGCTGTTGACGTTCTGCCCCAGGAGCGTGATCTCAAGGACGCCGTCGGTCGCAAGCGTCCGTATCTCCTCCAGAATGTCCTCGGCGGAACGTGAAACGAAGCGCCCCCTGACATACGGAACGATACAGTACGAACAAAAATTATCGCAGCCGTGCGCGATCGTGACGAACGCCCTCCAGCGGTTCACCCGTTCCGTGGGAGCGCCCGGAAGTTCAAGGAAAGCTCTTGGGTCGTCGTCCAGAAGAAAGATCGCTTCCTCCTTGCCGCCTGACTTTTCTCCGTTCTCTTCCGGGAACAAGCGCTCCAAGGCATCGGGAACCGCGCCGATGTGCCGGGGGCCGGACACGAAACGGACCCAGGGAAAACGGGCGGCCATCCTCCGTCCGACGCTCTGCGCAATACAGCCCGTCACCGCGACGGCCGGTTTACGCTCATTCGCCCAACGGACGGCGAAGCGGCCAAGATCGCTCCACACTTTCTGTTCCGCCTTGTCGCGAATGCTGCATCCGTTGAGGATCACGAGATCCGCTTCGTCCTCGGCGCTCTCTTTCCAGCCTCGATCAACGAGAGTTGTTCGTATCTTATCGCCGTCGTAGACGTTCATCTGGCATCCATAAATCTTCAGTGCAAACCGGTGCAAAGAAAAAACTCCTCCCGATGCGAAAATAGAGGTTAAACAACAGAAATAGTATTATATACCCTTGAAAGGGAATTATGTTACGTCAAAACAAAATCCATATATGCGCTTCCTTCTTTCCAAGGAGAAAAGAACGGAAGAAACGCGGAGGAAAAATCGCTTTCGATAGAGTACAATAGAATCCCGATTTTGGACAGAGAAAATCTAGGAGGTTGCATATGCGAAGAAACCGTTGTTATAGTGTGCTGATACTGCTTGTACTCCTCTGCGGAGGGTCGGCCTTCGCCTCCGTTTCGCTTCCGGATATTCCGGGCTATACGGCCGGGGTCTTGCGCAATACGCCTCTTTCCGCACCGTCGGGAGATTTCGGAGTGTGGCTTTCCAAGACATACCGGTCGCCCGGGGGGAGAATCCTGGAAGCGACGCTGATGTCGGGCCCGGGAGCGGGCCCTCTTGTGGCCGGAGCGGAGGGATCGAAAACGGACGACCGTCCTCTGGGTTTCGGGGCGACATACGAAGTATTTTCGCTTGACGGAAAAACAGCGGTGTATGAAACAATACCCTCGGTCGGTCAGTCTCTTGCCGTTGCGGTGGACACGAACAGCACGCTCACGCTGGAATCCGCCTCCCTGGGCAGGAAAGAGCTGGAAGAAGCGGCGCTCCATCTCATACGCCCGACATTCCGCACTGACGATACTTGAAAAATGTTTTTCCGAGCCGAGTCCCATC
>LVBO01000053.1 GCA_001604435.1 Synergistales bacterium Syner_01 | reverse complement strand
AGTTCGCGGATTTCGACCGAGGCTACCTCGCTCACCCGATTTACAACATCCTTCAGCTCTTCCCCTTTATGATGCGTGGAGACGTACACAAGGAAGTCGTGTGCGAACTCCTCGTTCTCAAGCGCTTCGACGGGGGGTACGGTCTTGATGATGTCCCCCATCTCGTCGAGCCTGCTGACCACCATATACGCGCGGGCCGCTTTCAGAAGGCAGTCGGAAGAGAGCGTCACGGATGCTTCAAAAACACCGAAGCCCATGGCGGCGGCTTCCGAGACCCATTTCTGTTCTTGCCCCGAGAGCTCCTCGTTCAAAACGCTTTCCGCCTCGGAAGGCTCCGCCACCCCTCTGTTGGTCGTGGAACTCCGTATGGCACGCACGAGATCCTCCGTATCCACGGAGGCGTCGCTACCGGCCGCCCGAATGGCGTCGACCATCGACTGCAGGGTGTCGAGAGAGCGAAAGAGAAGATCGATATCCCCCGCGTTCAACGAGTATTCTCCCTTGCGGACGGCATCGAGCATGTCCTCCATGGCGTGGGTGAGCGAAGCCATCCTGTCGAACCCCATCGTCGCGGACATCCCTTTGAGGGTGTGCGCCGACCGGAAGATCTCGGCGATAGCCTCCGAATTTCCCGGATCTTTTTCGATCACGAGCGTAAGATCGTCGAGATGCTTAAGATTGTCCCCCGCTTCATCGAGGAAAGCTCCCAGATACTGGCTCATATCCATATTCGTCATGGCAGATCATCTCCAGCCTTGTAAAGTCGTGTCATGTCTCTATTCTCTCACGCTTCGGATCATTGCTTCCGGTATCGAGTACAGGGGAAGAAGCTCATCGACAACGCCCTGTTCCACCGCGGCCTTCGGCATACCGTACACAACGCATGTCTCCTGGGACTCCGCGATGATGCGCGCCCCTCTCATCTTGAGCGCCGCCGCGCCGTCGGCGCCGTCACGTCCCATTCCGGTGAGGATCACCCCTACCGTACTTCCTCCGATCTCGTCGGCAACGCTCAAAAAAAGGATGTTCGCCGACGGTTTGACCGAAAGAAGAGGAGGCGCATCGGAAAGAGCGCATACGAATTTCCCCGTCGTTTTTTTTCTCACTACCATATGATACCCCCCGGGAGCCACTACGGCTAGCCCCGGACGCAATTCCGTTCCTTCCGCCCCCTCGACGACGTCGAGTTCGGAGAGAGAGTCCAGTCGTTTCGCGAAAGAGAGCGTAAAATCCTTCGGCATGTGCTGCACGATCACGATAGGAACCGGGAAATCCCCCGGTATCTGGGAAAGCACCTGCTGCAAGGCCCTCGGACCGCCGGTCGAGGAAGCTATGGCAACCATCTCGGGGCGTCCCTTTCTCCAGCGCGAGGCAAACGACTCCACCGGACGCGCCGGGGACGACGGCGACGGCTGAGTGCGCGGTTCTCTGCGATCACGCGGCGCGACGATCCTCGCCGTGCTCGCCGCCAGCACCTTCGAGAGAAGATCGGCGGAAACGTCCCGCATATTCAGGGAAACATGCCCCGAAGGCTTGGCCACGAAATCCACGGCCCCGGCCGAAAGCGCCCTGAGCGTAATCTGCGCGCCTTCCTGCGTCAGACTGCTCACCATGATCACAGGAAGAGGACGGCGCTTCATGATCTCCTCAAGAGTGGCAAGACCGTCTTTTTTGGGCATTTCGACGTCGAGCGTAACGACCGTCGGCGAAAGCTCCTCGATCTTTCGAAGCGCGTCTTCTCCATCCCGGGCGGTCCCGACGACCTCCATCCTCGGATCCGTTCCCAGTATATCGCTGATTACTTTTCTCATAAAAGAGGAATCATCAACTACAAGCACTCGAATCTTCGACTCTGTCATGGCATTCCCTTCGATCTCTATGATTGACGTCCCGCCAACTCCTGCTGGCGAATATAGTTCCCGAGCGGTTTCTCCGCAAAAACAGGCATCCCTTCAAAGGCTACGCCAAGCTCCCAGAATTCGCTTTTTGGAATCTTTTTAACTATTTTACCCACAAGAAGATACCTTTTCTCCTGAAGTACGAGCTCCACCAGAAAGCGCGCTCGCTCCGGGAAAAGGCGGGCCTTCTCCCGCGGCACTGAAAAACCGACGCCGCCGAGGCTGATATCCTTTGCGTTGACATACATCCACTCTTCTTTTTCGGGTCTGTAGTTCTCTCCCTCAAGACGAAACAAGCCTGTTTTTAAAAGACACGGTACGCGGACAAAAAGCCTTCGTTGGATTTTGCGGGCTTCACCGACAGGCGTCACCCAAAGAAGCGGAAGGTTATCCCGAACCAACCCCTTCGATATGGAAACCAAAGAAAAATACAGGGCTCCCCCCGCCTCGACGCTCATTTTCAGCTGAACGCTTCGATGCACGGGTAAGAGCGCCCCCCGCATCGTCGGATGCGCAAGACCGATGGAGTCTTCATCGACATCCTCGATCCGTGAAGGGTAGGTCCCCTTGTAGAGCCCCGCATCGATGACCAGCGACACCTTGCTCCCGATGCAGTCCTTGAGCATTGTGAGAAACTCGCCCGAGTCCATTCCTATCCCCCCAACCCGAGGTTTCTGGCAAGACGGAAGAAGAAAGATTTAACGCCTCTTCCCGTCGGGGGCTCCGTCTCGTCGTCCATGCTCGCCAGATTCGCCGCGATTTCCGCGATATCCATGCTGGCCTGGCACGACGGGCTCGCCAGGAAAAATGGAGTGCGCATCCGTACGGCCTTTCCGACGCTCTCATCCAGCAGGACAGTACCGCCGAAAGGAACGGAGAGACTGAGGAACTGGTTCGCCGCCATCTGTATGCGCTCGGCGACCTCTCTCCCCTCGGAGTGCGAGGCCGCCATATTCACAACAAGCGTTACGTCGATCTTGCTGCCGGTATTTATGGCCAGCGTCTTCAGGACGCCGTACGCGTCGCGTATCGACGTCGGCTCCGGAGTTGTGATTAAAACCGTCATGTCCGCAGCCACGCCGAAGGAGAGCGTATTCTTATGGATTCCGGCGCCCGTATCGATAAGCAAAATATCGGCGACCCCCTCCAAAACGGAGAGTTTGTCTATCAAAAGCGACTGGGCGTCGTCGTCGAGCTCGGCGAGCTCCTGCACTCCCGGTCCGCCCGGGAGGAGCAGAACCCCGTTCTCCAGGGAGACAAGCACATCCTCCACTGTGCGCTGTCCTTTCACCAGGTGCGCAAGGGTGTACTTCGGGGAGATTCCGCAGAGAAGATCGACATTGGCCATTCCGAGGTCCGCGTCGAGGAGGACGACGCGCTTGCCCGAAGACGCGAACGCCATAGCCAGATTCACCGCGATATTGCTCTTTCCGACTCCGCCTTTTCCGCTGAGGACGGCGATGGAACGAAGGCCCGAAAGACCCTTGATGATTTTGCGGCGCGTCTGAACGATTCTGCGGAGTTCCCCCGCCTGATCGTGGACCGTCGGCGTCCCCTCACGCACGCGGAACATCTCCCTTCGCGCGAAGGAGCAGCTCGGCCAATCGGGAGCCCTTTGCCACTTCGATGTCGTTCGGGACATTCTGTCCCGTGGTGAAAAAAGAGACCGGTTTATCGAAGTCGAGAAGGATATTCAAAAGAGCGCCGTACGTCGTCGTTTCATCGAGTTTCGTAAAAAGGATATGGGTCAACGGCACGACGCCCATCCGTTGGATGACGTCGAGCATGTCGCGGTACTTCATGTTCGCCGGAAGCACAAGATGGACCGCATCCGGACGGAACGCCTCGTAGAGGACACGGATCTCTTCGACGCGACGGCTGTCCTTCTGGGAACGGCCCGCCGTGTCCAGCAGCAGAAGATCGGCCTTCCCGTAACGCTCCACAATATCCGGAATTTCGTTCGCGTCGTACACCACATCGATCGGCACGCACAGGATCTTCGCATAGGTGCGCAGCTGCTCCGGAGCGGCTATTCGGTACGTATCCGCGGTGAGGAAAACGACGTTCTTCTTCTCCCAGAGCGACTGAATCGCTGCGAGCTTCGCGATCGTGGTGGTCTTCCCAACTCCGGTAGGACCGATGAGCATAACCCGACCTCCCCCGAGGGCATCCCATGTGGTGTCCGCCGCGACCGGGATTTTTTCGGCCAGCCACTCCGGAAAATGCATCGAAGGCGCCTCGGATTCGTAGTCCCGAACAAGCTTGCGGGCGTGCTCCTCGCTTACATCTTCCGCAGTCAGTCGCAGCAGGAGTTCCGTATCCCGTTTTTTCCCCGGCCCGCAGACCGGCAGTCCCTCCGTAAACGAGTGTTGGGCAGGCGTATGAGCGCGAGGCGTCTCTTTCTCGTTCTCAAGTCGTTTGAGCACCTTGTCGAGACGATTGGATAGCTCGCTGACTTCGAGTTCCAGTTTTGTCCGGTACTCCTGATCCGCAACACCTTTTGTTCCCGACGCGAGAGCGCGGCCTTGAGCGGAAAGCTCCGCCCGATCAGGATCGTCCAACGGACGCCGCACAACGCCCGCCGGGGGTTTCGACAAAGGAGAATACACCCCCGCGTCGGCTACATCTTTTCGTCCGGCGAGCAACCCTGCCTCGGAAGAGGTCACGCCCTCTTCGGCAACCGCCATGGCCTGCTTGAACTCCAGCAATTTTTGAAAAGCCGCCAGCCGCTCTTTTTTCTCGCTGTCGCTTTC
>LVBO01000004.1 GCA_001604435.1 Synergistales bacterium Syner_01 | reverse complement strand
TCGTGATGTAGCAGCTGCATCCGAGCGCATGACAGTGCTCCACTTCGCGCGGGTCGTCGGTCGTGGTGATCATGATCACCGGCATTTTTCGGAGTTCATGATCTCCCTTGATGCGCTTGAGCACCTCCGTACCGTCCAGCTTGGGCATCCGGATGTCGAGCAGCAGAATGTAGGGCGTGTGCGACCGACGATGCGGCCTCTCACCGATACGGAAGAGGAAATCGACGATCTCCTGCCCGTCCTTGAAGTGCTCCACATGGTTGGAGATTCCCGCGCGCGCCAAATTTTTCCGTATTAGCCCGGCGTGCCCCTCGTCGTCCTCGGCTATGAGTATGACGACTTCCTTGTGCATGCGTTCTTCCTCCTCCATAATCAATCATTCTCCCTTTTTCGACGCTGCGGGCAGCGTGATCGTGAACGTGCTTCCAGTTCCGGGCGCCGATTCCACGGCGACCTCGCCGTCCAGCCTTCCGAGGATCTGCCTGACGATCGTCAGGCCGAGCCCCTCGCCTTCGCTCTCCGACGGATTCAGCCTGTGGAAGAGCTGGAAGATCTTCTCCTGGTGCTGCGGAGCGATCCCGATGCCGTTGTCCCGCACCAGGTAGACGGCGCGGTCCTGCTCGATCCGCCCCTCGACGACGATCTCTCCCGGACGTTGGGGATCAAGATACTTCAGCGCGTTGCCCAGAAGGTTCGAGAAGACCTGAATGAGCTGCACGGCGTCCCCTCTGCACGCAGGCAACCTGCCGACGCGAAGCGTCGCTCCGGCCTCTCTGACCTGAAATTGCAGAGAGGAGCTCAGTTCGGCCATCAGCTCGTTCATATCGACGGGGCCGATGGCGAGCGCCGCCCGCCCGAGGCGCGAAAGCTTCAGCAGACCTCCGAGGAGCGCGTCCATCTGCTTCGCGCTTCCCCTGATGCGCCGCAGAGAGTCCGTTATGTCGGGGAGCAGAGCGCGTATCGCGCCCTCCCGTTCCGGGGGAGCGAGAGATTCATCGTCCAGCGCGCGGAGAAGATCCTCCACGGAGTACTCCAGTTCGCGACTGTATCCGTCCACGTTGACCAGCGGCGAACGAAGGTCGTGCGACGCCACGTAGACGACCTGCTCCAGTTCCTTGTTCTTCGCTTCGATGAGCTGCTCCGCCTTTTTGATGGAGGTGATGTCGGCGGTGACGGTGGCGAAGCTGTTTTCGCCCGGAGAGACGACGGAGATGAAGAAGTGCTTGTCCATGGGGGCGAAGTACGTTTCGAAAGTATGGGGCTCTCCGGTGAGGGCGACCGTGCCGTACTCCTGCAAGTACGGGGCCGTCTCCGTACCGTAGACCTCCGTCGCCAGGCGTCCGACGGCCGCTTCCTTCGGGATTCCGGTCGACTTTGTGAACGCGGCGTTGCACCCTGTAATCCGATAGTTCACAGGGCGACCCTCGGCGTCGAAGACAAGGTCGTGGAGCGCGACGACCTCCGTCATGGAGGAGAAGAGCGCGCCAAGCTTCCGTTCGCTCTCGCGAAGAGCTTTTTCCGCTTTTTTTCTATGCGCGGCGCTCCGCAGCAGCATGAGAAGAGCTCCCGATTGAAGCAGCAGCGCGACGGCGACAAGAACGGCGATCCAAAGGTTCCGTTGCCGCAGCGTTTCTTGTGCGACGACTCTTTCGGTCTCGTCGATGATCAACGAAAGCAGCGCATCCTTGCCCTCGATGGAGACAGGGGAAGCATGCACGGCGACGTGCCGCACGGTCCCGTCGGCCAGACGGTGCTGGAAGTCGAAGAAGCGGATATTTCGTCTGCGGGCCTTCTCCATCTCCCTCGCGATCTCGTCCGGCGAGAGCGTGTTGATGTTCGCGATGTTCATTCCCCGAAGCTCCGGGTAGCCGTAGAACCCGATCGCCGCATGGTTTCCGTCCAGGATGACGCCCGTGTCCGGATCGATGAGCAGCATCGGGACGACATTCTCGGCGAAGAGGTCGTAACCGAAAAAGAACTTTCGGGAAAGCGCCTCCCAGTTTGAAAGAAGGCTTGCGGCGGTCCGGTTGACAAGCAGCGAATCCTTCGGGAGCAGCGCTTCGGGAATAGAGAACTTCCGGAGCATGGCGGCGTTGAAGACGTAGCGGTTCGGGCTTTCGAGCTCTACCGGTATGGCGTCCGCGCGCTCTCCGGCGAGAATGCGAAGCGCCAGCGACGCGGCGGCCTCTCCCTGGGAGCGTCCGTGCACGACCTTGCCTCCGACCGCTCCGTGGGGGAGCAGAAAATCCCAACATCCGAAGATCGGGGCCGAGGTGGCTCCGGTAATGAGCTCCATGCTCTCGCGAACGCTGAGCGCGCGTCCCGACGGCGTGAGCAGATACGTCAGCATGAGCACGGCGGAGGATTCCGGGTCCAATTCGCCGAGACGTTTTCGGAGCACGTCCGGTTCCAGCTCGTCCAGCCAGACGAACTCCACCGCATCGCCGAAGGAGGGGGCGATCCACCGCACCAGCTCCAGGTTGCGTTTTTCGGTGCGCCGCGAGCCCGAGACCACGGCTATGGTCTTCGTCGAACGGCACAGATTCAAGACGGCTTCGATCGTCTCCCCGACGGAGATGGCCTCGTTGACGCCCGTGACGTTCGTCATCCCCTCGATGCGCTCCGGGGTAAAATCGTTGATGCCGCAAAAGACCTTGGGGACATCTCCGAAGAGGACTTCTCCCCTCTTCCGCAGAAAGACGAGCGCGTCGTCGTCCGTGCAGACGATCGCGTCGAAAACGACGCCGCGTTCCGCATATCTGCGCCGGAACAGCTCCGCCATCATCTCCTCGTGCGACTCTCCGGGGTTGCGTATGCTGTCGAGATACTCCGTGTAGAGCGCGATCTCCTTGCCCCCGGAGTTGAGAAGCTCCTCCACGACGCCCCGGTGGAGCGAGTCGGTCCATTCATACCCCTGGTGGAAGGAGTGCAGAAGGAGAACTCGCTTCTCCGCTCCGGCGGCTGCGAAGGCGGCGAATGCCAGAAGGGCGAACGCGGCGACGAATGCATGCAGGGGAGGGAAACCGCGGAAAGGGCGACCTCTGCGGCACATCTCATTCACCAGCTTTCGTAAAAAGTTTGCTTCGAATCTGCGAACCTTCGAGAGTACAAAGACAAGGAGGCGTCGTATCCTACGTATTGTATCATTTCTTCACCGTCGGGAGGACGCTCGTCGGACATCGCCCGCCCGATTGAATACCGGCTACGCCACGGAATCGCCCTCGTCCGCGACGGTCGCGAAATCGTACGAGCGAAACGGGAGCATTGCAGTATTTAGATATTCAGAATAAATCTCCGGATTGTCAACTGTAAAGGTTTCCAGTTCAAGAACTGTAGGTCTTTTCGATGTTTCTTTCTCTCTTCGAGTGCATAATCATTCGTAACAACACTTTGAACCCGCTTTGAAGCGATTGCCGCCGGCTACCGAACCAACGGAGTCTGCGCAGAGGGGGACGCCTTCGCAAATTGTTCTTTCAAAAAAGTTCCTAAAAGGAGGAATAGACTATGAATACGCTTCGGGGCAGACTGATCGCGATATTTCTTCTGGTCTCACTCACAGCGGTGGCCGTCGTCGGCCTGATCGCTATGAACAGGTCGCAAAGGGCTATCATGGACGCGGCATGGAAGGAGGGGGACGCGCTCGCCTCCGCCCTGTCCGAGAAGGTCAGCGCATATCTGCGCGAGCGGTCGATTATCATCGCGACGCAGGCGGAGCGACACGTCGTCCGGTCGATGAACTGGGCGGAACAGCAGCCGTCGCTTCTTCCGCTGTTCAATCAGTACGATTTCGGGAATATTTTCGTCGCAACCCTTGACGGCGCCATCAACGACGTTCGACTCGGTCCTCAGGAAATAAATGTCAAAGATAGGGAATACTTCATCCGGGCGGTCAAGGAGAAAAGATCGGTAATCTCCGAACCCGTCGTTCACAGGCTTACGGGAGCGATGACGGTTTTCTACGCTTCTCCCATCGTCGTCGACCAAAAAGTCGTCGGAGTCCTTGTGGTGTCGGAGTCCTTGGAGACGATCTCCAAGGAGATCGCCTCGCTCGCCTGGGGACAGAGCGGATACGCCTACCTCATCGACAGGTCCGGCGTGCTCGTCGCACACCCGGTGGTCGACTTGCTCGGCAAGCTCAATGCGACTGTCGCGAGCGAACGAGTCGCTCCGGAGCTTGCGAACGGAATGCGCGACGGCCTGGCGGGCAGAGCCGGAAGAGTGGAGTACTTCTTCAACGGCAGAGACCAGATGAACGCCTACGCCCCCGTTCCCTTTACGGGGTGGCTCGCCGCCGTGACGACGCCGACGCAGGAGTTCCTCGCACCGGTGCGGGCCATCCGGAATACGATCTGGATCGCGGTCGCGGTGATCGCGCTCCTCGTCGTGC
>LVBO01000052.1 GCA_001604435.1 Synergistales bacterium Syner_01 | reverse complement strand
ATCGTCGGCGGAGGCATCATCGGAGTTTCCACCGCCTACTATCTTGCGAAACATGGCCTCAAGGACATTGTCCTCATTGAGAAGGGAACCATCTGCGGAGGTTCGACGGGACGTTGCGGAGCAGGAATCCGTGCACAGTGGGGAACTGAAATGAACTGCCGTCTCGGAATCGCCGCCCTCGACATCTTCGAGCAGCTCGACCAGGAGCTTGGAATGTCCGTTGGGCTGAACCAGGGAGGGTATCTCCTTGTCGCCTACAACGAGAAGGAGCTGGAAACGCTGCGTAACGGAATGCTCCTCCAGAACTCACTCGGCATACGGTCGCGCATGATGACGCTCTCCGAGGCCCGCGAAATTTGTCCGGGACTTGCCGCGGAAGATGCGGTCGGCTTCTTCTTCCATGCCAGAGACGGCCATGCCGACCCCTTCCTGACGACATTCGCCTATCTCGAAGCGGCAAAACGTCTCGGAGTGAAATGCTACAGAAACACGGAATGCACCGGAGTCATCGTCCGCGAAAACACGGTTCAGGGCATAGAAACCAGCAACGGGACAATCAGCGCGCCGATAGTCATCAACTGCGCCGGAGCGTATGCGCAAATAGTTGCCCGTATGGCGGGGATCGAACTGCCCAACTGGGCCGAGCGCCACGAGATAATGATTACCGAACCGGTCGCCCCCGGCGTCTGTCCCTGCATGCTGATGAGCTTCTCCGGAAACTATTACATTCAGCAACGGCCACACGGCTCGATTATCTGCGGCATGAGCCCTCAAGGACACCCCGAGGATTTCGAGAACAAAACGACATGGCAGTTCATCGAAGCGATGTCGAAAACGCTCGTGAGGCTCCTTCCAAGAACGAAAGGCATCAGGATAGCACGACAGTGGTCGGGACTGTACGATATGACTCCCGATGCGCAGCCGGTCATCGGAGAAACCGACGTCAAGAATTTTTACCACTCTACAGGTTATTCCGGACACGGATTCATGCTCGCCCCCGTAGCCGGGAAAATTCTCGCCCAGCATATCACGGGACAGAAACAGGACATCGACTTCTCGATGCTCGATTATCGTCGCTTCAGTCGTGGAGAACATATCAGAGAATCAAACGTGGTATGATGGAAAGATAGATCACCAGAAAAGGAGTGTTTGTTGTGAAGTTTCTGAAACCTTTACTCGACAAGTGCGTCATGTGCGGAGCGTGTATGTCCGCATGCTCCAAGGCGTGGGCCAAGCAGGACAACCCCGGGATGTCGCGTATCGCCGTCAAGAACGTAACAGGCTTGCCCGACATCAGGGTTTGCGACCAGTGCGGCGGCTGCATCGCCGTCTGTCCTTCGATGGCGCTGCAAAGGGACAAAAATGGGGTCGTCCAGATAGACCGGAAAAAGTGCACTTCCTGTCTCATTTGCGTCGAGTTCTGTCCTTCCGCTTCCATGTTCTTCCATGCGGACATCGACTCTCCGTTCAAGTGCGTCGCCTGCGGAATTTGCGTAAAGGCGTGCCCCGAGGGCGCTCTGTCTATAGTCGAGCAAAAACAGGAGGGATAGGAGAATGGAGCAGATGAAGCTTCTCACCGAGTGGAAATACACTCCTGCGAAACTCCACAGAGGATATACACGCCAGTTTCTTTCCGTGGACCTCGGCAGGGCCGACGGCGCATTCGCCTGTGAAACTCAGCCGATTACCGACGAGATGGTGGAGAAGTTCACCGGCGGACGCGGTTTCGGTCTTCGGATCCTCTGGGATAAGGTGACTCCCAACAGCAAGTGGAACGACCCGGAAAACGCGATGGTCATCTCGGGAGGACCTCTTTCCGGCACCACGCAGTATCCGGGCATGGGCAAGTTTTACGCCGTATTTCTCTCGCCGCTCACGCAACAGACGTACAACAGCAATGCAGGAGGGTACTTCGGACCGTTCCTTAAGGCCGCGGGTTTTGATGCGCTTTCGGTTTCGGGGAAAGCGCAGCGGGACGTCGTCGTATATATCGACGGAGATGAAGGCGCTGTGCGCATCTTCGAGTGGACGCCCGAGAGCCGCAACTCCTATGCCGTCACGGAAGCCCTTCATGAGTTCTTTGCGGAGAACGAAGACGACAAGCGCAATATCTCGGTCGTCTCGGCCGGAGAAGCCGCTGAACACAGCTGGTGGGGGGCGATGAACGTCAGTTTCTACGACCCCAGAAGAGCCCTTCCCCGCTTGAAACAAGCCGGACGCGGCGGCGGCGGCACTGTGCTCAGAGATAAGAAGATTCTCGCGCTCGTCGTCAAGAAGAAGGGCTTTTCTGCTACTGAAAACGCCCCGGCGGACCTTTCCACATTACAAAAAGTAGGCACGAAGCTCCACCGTGAAATTCGCCAGAACGACGACATACAGTGCCTCATGAGAAAAGTAGGCACAGCGCACCTCAATCTCGTGATGAACGATTACGATATACTTCCGGTGAACAACTTCAAGTTCGGAAGGAATAAGGACATTCATAACATCGACCCCGACGCCTACGAAAAGCTTTTCACTCAAGGCTACGCCGACGGTTGCTGGTACGGCTGTTCAATGGCCTGCGCAAAGGCTGTCGACGGTTTTGAACTGACGACCGGTCCCGATAAAGGCAAAAAGGTCACCGTCGACGGCCCCGAGTATGAAACGGCAGCCAGCCTTGGTTCCAATGTCGGTATTTTTGATCCGTTGTGGACCATTGAAGCAAATTACTACGCGGACCACTACGCGATCGATACCATCTCGCTGGGAACCGGACTCGCCTTCGTCTGCGAATGTTATGAACTCGGCCTGATTACCAAGCAACATACCAATGGACTGGATTTGAAATTCGGAGCGAAAACCGACCTTATGGAGCTTATTCATCGCATGGTCGACGGGAAGGACGAGTTCGCCAACGCCGTAGGTAAAGGCGTCAGGAAGATGAAAGAGATTTTTTCCGAGAAGTACGGCGCCGACCGGAATATTATGGAACGAATCGGCATGGAAGGGCAGGGGCTTGAGGTCTCCCAGTACCGATGCCAGGAGTCGGTTGCTCAGTGGGGCGGCTATTTCCTCACGCTCAAAGGGCCTCAGCACGACGAGGCTTGGGTTATCTTCATGGACATGGTGAATAAACAGCTCCCGACCTTTGAAGACAAAGCGGAAGCGCTCTTCTACTTCCCCAACTTCCGTCTGTGGTTCTCGCTCACCGGCGTCTGCAAGCTCCCCTGGAACGACGTGGAACCCTCGGACAACCGAATCCGCTACAAAGGAATCGAAGCGGCGAAAGTACCGGAGCATGTGCAGAACTATCTGGACGTCTACGCCGCTGTTACCGGCAAGCCTCTGAGCAAGGACGAGATGATTCTCCAGTCGGAGCGTGTCTACAATTATGAACGGGTTTTCAACCTCCGCATGGGGAAAGGTACTCGTGAGTACCACAACATCCCTGATCGCGCGCTCGGTCCCGTTTTTGAAGACGAATGGAACGCCCGCCCCGAGTACTTCGACGAGAAACTCGGTGAAGCGGGAATTTCTCCGGACGGACTGTCAGTGCGGGAAAAGATGACGAAACTGCTCGAATTCAGACGAAGCGAATGGGAAAAGCTCGTCGACGCCGTGTACAAGCGGAGAGGCTGGAACTCGAACGGAGTTCCCACGCTGGAGACTCTCAAACGCCTCGGCATCGACTTCCCCGAAGTTCTCGACGTCGTCGAAGCTTACCAGTAAGTATAACGAACAGGCGGTGGCGGACAAATGATCCGGGTCAACGGCAGGGAGATCGAATGGCGACAGGGCATGACTATACAGGATGTCTTGAATGACTGCGGCTATACCTTCAGAATGATTGCCGTGTGGATCGATGGAACTCCGTACCGGAGAGAACATTTCGCCACCGCCGTCGTTCCTGACGGCTCGGAAGTACAGGCTCTTCATATGATCAGCGGAGGTTAGACTACGGAATGCTCTTCGGAAAAGAACCAACAGGCTTCATCTTCGATGTGAAACGGTACTCTATCCATGACGGACCGGGGATCCGCACGACTTTTTTCTTCAAAGGATGCCCTCTTTCCTGTTGGTGGTGCCATAATCCGGAGGGCATTTCGCCTCTTCCGGCGCCCACGTATCATGGAAACAGGTGCATAGCCTGCGGTCGATGTGTTCGTGAATGCCCCCGTTGCGCCCGGACTTTCGGCCCGAACGGTATTATCCTTGACTCCACGAAGTGCGTCGAATGCAGAATATGCGAACAGATTTGTCCTACGCGCGCTATCGAGTTCGTCGGCAAGGAAATGAAAGTAGAAGAATTAATTCGACTCGCAAAAAAAGATCTCGCCTTTTATGACGAATCAGGCGGAGGAGTCACTTTCTCCGGAGGAGAACCGTTGATGCAGGCCGAGTTTCTCATTGCGTGTCTGAAGGCGCTCCACTCTCAAGAAATCTCTACCGCAGTGGATACTTCCGGCTTCTGTCGCGAGGAGGATATTCTGCTCGCCGCCGAAGAGGCGGATATTTTTCTTTTCGATATCAAGCTGATTGACCCGAAGCTGCATGAATACTATACTGGTGTAGGTAATGAAAGAATTTTAGCCAATCTGAGGAGCCTCGACAAAAAGCTCGTGGAACGGGGAAGAGGAAGCATCAATATCAGGATTCCCCTCATTCCCGGTGTGAACAATTCTCCGGAAAATCTGGAGGCTGTGATTGCATGCGTTCTTTCTCTACGAAGCGTTTCGGGCGTGAATATTTTGCCGTATCACTCTATTGGATCCGGCAAGTACAAAAATCTTGGATTGGAGTTCAAAATGGGGCGGACGCAGCCCCCGTCGGATGATGAAGTTTCACAGGCGATTTCACTGTTTGCATCGCGGGGGATCCACGCGGTGAAAGGAGGATAAGAGAAGTGAACGAGAGAATTGCACGTCTGAGAAATGAGAGTTTCGAAACCTTTCCGAGTATCTCCATTGAACGAGCCCGGTTGACCACCGACTTCTACAGAACCAACGAGGGGAAGTACCCTGTTCCCGTCATGAGGGCGCTGAACTTTAA
This sequence comes from Synergistales bacterium Syner_01, assembly GCA_001604435.1. Lineage (GTDB taxonomy): Bacteria > Synergistota > Synergistia > Synergistales > Aminobacteriaceae > JAAYLU01. The sequence continues at coordinate 1,899 of LVBO01000052.1, read as the reverse complement.
ACACCTCTGTGAAAAAAAGACGATCTATATCGGAAAAGATGAACTGATCGTGGGGGAGCGAGGCCCTTCTCCAAAGGCGGTCTCCACCTTCCCGGAACTGAATTGCCATACGGAAAAAGACCTCGAGATTCTGAACACCCGCCCTATGACAGGGTACAGGGTGCAGGAAGAGGATATTCGAATCTATACGGACGAAGTCGTCCCGTTCTGGACCGGTCGAACCCTGCGGGACAGGATTTTTTCCAACCTTCCCGAAGAATGGCTTGCGCTCTACGAAGCAGGGTGTTTCACCGAATTCATGGAGCAACGCGCACCGGGACACACAGCGCTCGACGGAACAATTTATTCCACCGGACTGCTCGACATGAAGAAAAAAATCGCCTCAGCTCGAGAAAAGCTCGATTGGATCAGCGATCCCCACGCCACTGAAAAAGACGAGGAACTCCAGGCGATGGATATTGCCTGCGACGCTTCGATCATTTTCGCACGCCGCCATGCCGATCTCGCCGAGGAGATGGCCTCTTCCGAGAAGAACGCCGCCAGAAAAGAAGAACTCCTTAAGATCGCCGACGTCTGCCGTCATGTTCCGGCGAACGCGCCGCGCGACTTTCACGAGGCTATCCAGATGTACTGGTTTACGCATCTGGGTACAATCACCGAGCTGAACGGATGGGACGCCATGTCCCCGGGGCATTTCGACCTCCATCTGCGGCCATTTTACGAGAAGGGAATCGCGGACGGATCACTCGACCGTGAGAAAGCGAAGGAGCTTCTCTCCTGCTTCTGGATAAAGGTCAACAATACCCCCGCTCCTCCGAAGGTCGGCGTTACAGCTGCGGAGAGCGGCACATACAACGACTTCACCCAGATCAACCTGGGCGGTATCGCCGAGGATGGAAGCGACGGCTCGAACGATGTATCCTACATAATACTCGACGTTCTCGACGAGCTTCAGCTGCTCCAGCCCCAGGTCAGCGTGCACATATCCTCCAAATCGTCCGACCGTTTCCTCCGCCACGCCTGCAAGGTGATGCGACGAGGTTCAGGCTACCCTTCGGCGTTCAACGCGGAGGCTGTTTTCATGGAGCAGCTGGGAATGGGGAAAACCGTCGAAGACGCCCGTACAGGAGGAACCAGCGGCTGTGTCGAAACCGGCTCCTTTGGTAAGGAAGCCTACATCCTTCATGGATACCTGAACGTACCCAAGATCATGGAACTTGCGCTGAACAACGGAACCGACCCGCTTTCAGGCAAGCGCATAGGCCTGGAAACAGGAGACACTCGAGAATTCACATGCTTCGAGGACTTCTATAAAGCGTTCGAGAAACAGCTGCACTACGTCGTCGATACAAAAATACGTACGGATAACTATATCCAAAGGATGTTCGCACGGCACGCTCCGGCCCCGTACCTCTCCGTCCTCATTCACGACTGCATAGAGAACGGCAGAGACTATTACGACGGTGGTCCTCGCTATAATACGGACTATATCCAGTGCTGCGGAATTGGTACGGTCACGGATAGTCTTTCGGTTCTCAAGAAGCATGTCTTCGAAGAAAAGACATTGCAGCTCGTCGACCTTCTTCGCGCGCTTCGCGAGAATTGGGAGGGGTGGGAAGAGATGCGTCAGTTCGTCTGGAACCGCACCCCGTTCTTCGGTAACGACGACGAAGAAGCCGACTCGATTATGCAGAAAGTATACGCGTCGCTTCTGAACGCCATCGACGGAAAACGCTCTCCAAAGGGACCTACATACCACGTGAATATGCTCTCTACAACATGCCATATCTATTTCGGAAAAAAACTGGGCGCCACCCCGAATGGACGACTTGCCCATGCGCCCGAATCAGACGGGACGTCTCCATCCCACGGCGCCGACAGAAACGGACCGACGGCGGT
>LVBO01000493.1 GCA_001604435.1 Synergistales bacterium Syner_01 | reverse complement strand
GCGCAGAAGGGAACGGAGATGGCGACCGAGGTCGAACAGGCGCGACTCGCCGGCGAAGAGGGAACGAAAGCGGTCGAAAAAGCGGTCTCCAGCATCAACGGCGTCGCGACGGAGGCCGAACGCTCCGCGCAGCAGGTAAAGAGCCTCGGCGACCGCGCGCGGGAAATCCAAAGCTTCGTCACCCAGATCGGCGGCATCGCCGACCAGACGAATCTGCTGGCGCTGAACGCCGCCATCGAAGCGGCGCGGGCAGGCGAGGCCGGACGGGGTTTCGCGGTCGTCGCCGAAGAGGTCCGCAAGCTGGCGGAGGAGAGCAACGAAGCCGCCAAGCAGATCGCGGCGCTCGCCGCCGGAATCACGAAGGATCTGGACAGCGTCGTCGCGACGTCGGAACAGGGCGCGAAAGCGTCGAAGGACTCCAGCGTCCTCGCCGAGGAGACGCGCGAGACGATCGGCAGAATGATGGAGGCCCTCTCCCGGATCTCCATGGCCACGCAGGATCTTGCGGCGGTCTCGGAAGAGCAGGCGGCGTCGAGCGAGGAGATCGCCGGCGCGGTGCAGAACATCGCGTCCCGCGTGAGCGCCGCGGCCTCCTCTTCGGATATGGTCCGGGGGCAGATGGCGGAGGTCGGCTCCTCGGCGGAGCGCGTTGCTCAGGGTTCGGAGGAGCTCGCCGTTCTCGCCGCGGATCTGAAGAAGCTGGTCGGCGCCTTCAAGTTCGAGGACGCCTCCCGTAAAGGGCTGCTCCCGATTGGAAACGCCCCGAAAGGGAAGAAAAAACGCTGATCCTCCGGGGACGTTGAAGCGTAGCATTCTTTACCGCTCTCGGGAGCGGCTTCGAAAGCACCGCATCGAAAAGGAGGAAGAGCTATGGCCGAGCAGCAGCTTGTCGTCTTCGCACTGGGCAAAGAGGAGTTCGGGATCGACATCTCCAGAGTGCGCGAGATCGTCAGAATGCAGAACATCACGGTAATACCGCAGTCCATGGACTTCGTGGAGGGCATCGTCAACCTCCGCGGGCAGATCGTTCCCATCGTCGACCTGTGCAAGCGATTTCTGGTGGTCGACAGGGAGGGGAGAAACGACGGCGACCGACGCATCATCGTCGTCCACATGGCGGGACAGAGCATCGGCATTCTGGTGGACGGAGTATCGGAAATACTGCGCATTCCGGACGAGGCCATCGAGCCGACGCCGCCCATGGTGGCGAGCGGGGCGAGCGTGGACTTCATCCGAGGAGTGGCGAAGGTGAAGGATCGTCTGATCATGGCGCTGGATCTCGACCGTATCTTCTCGATGGAAGAGAGGGAGCTGCTCGCCCAAACCGAGAGCTGAGAGCGCAAGGGGGAGAGGACGCGCTCCGCTCCCCCCGGGCCGCTCCGCCGCCCGGCAGACGAGAGGAGGTACAGAGGGAAATGAGCCGCATCGAAAAGACGCCGACCATCATGATCGTGGACGATACTCCCGCGATTCTCGACCTGCTGGATCAAACGTTGCGGGCGCAGGGGTACCGCGCTCTCGCCTTTCCTCGGGGGAGACTCGCTCTCGAAGCGGCGGCCGAAACGCCTCCGGATCTGATCTTGCTGGATACGACGATGCCGCAGATGAACGGCTTCGAGATCTGCCGGCGTCTGAAGAGCTCTCCTCGGCTGGCGGAGATTCCGGTGCTCTTCATGGGATCCGCCGACGCCGGGGACGAAAAGGCGCGCGCCTTCGCCGCGGGGGGGGTCGATTTCGTGACGAAGCCGCTTCAGGAGGAGGAACTTTTGGTAAAAATACGGACGTTTCTTCGGATGATGGAGATGCAATGCGAGCTTCGAAAGCGGGAACGCGCGGCGAAGACGCCCCGCGATGAAGAAAGCTCTCCGTAATCCACTGGAACGAGGACCCTCGCGGTACTGATACAATAGGAACGGGAAGAAAGAGAAGCGGCGAGCCGCGGACTTTCCGGCGAGTCGCTTTCGTCCGGATCGACCGACGGCGCACGGAGGTGTTTCCATGGCTTCGATGCTCGAACAGCACATACTGCTCACCCCTTTGATCGGCTACTCGTTTCGCCGGATCGTTCTCGACGACTCGGGCAAACCGGTCGATTACGAATTCCTGGAGGTCAACGAAGCCTTCGAGCGATTCACCGGGCTTCCGCGCAAGGATGTGCTGGGGCGCACCGCCAGAGAGGTCGTTCCCCGAATCGAAAGCGCGGCCTTCGACTGGCTCGGCGTCTACGGCGAGGTCGCGCTCCACGGCGGCTCGAAGGAATTCGAGCGGTACTCGGAACCCCTGGGCAGATGGTTTCGCGTGCACGCCTACTCCGATCGGAAGGGCTTCTTCAGCGTGCTTTTCCTCGACGTCACGGAGAGGAAAAAACAGGCGGAGGAGCTCGCGGAAGAAGCCGCGCGGAGAAGTCTTCTCATGGAGCAGTCCAAAGACGGCATCGTCATCCTCGACGAGAACGGAGGCGTGTACGAAGCGAACAGGCGATTCGCGGAGATGCTCGCACACCCGTTCGAGTCGATACGGCGTCTCGCGATCTTCGATTGGGATTGTCTTTACCCTCGGGAACGCCTCGTCGAAATGTTGCGCGCCTCCGACGAGAAAGGGGCGCACTTCGAGACGAAGCACCGACGCAGAGACGGCGGTGTCTACGATGTCGAAATCAGCACGAACGCGGCGTGGTTCGGCGGCCATAAGCTGATTTTTTGCATCTGCCGCGACATCACCGAACGCAAGAAGGCGGAGGCGGAGATGCTCCTTCTCGCCGCGCGTCAGCACGCGATGCAGGTCGCCAAGGAGAGCGCCGAAGCCGCGAACCAAGCGAAAAGCGC
>LVBO01000492.1 GCA_001604435.1 Synergistales bacterium Syner_01 | reverse complement strand
GCGGAGGACAACGGCGATTCGACGAAAGCCGCGGACAAACGAACCCAGACGCTTCTGGCGATCCTCGGCAACATGCAGCAGAATGCGAAGATAAGCGAGAGCACCGGGTTTGCCGAGTACCTCTTCAATGCCGGAAAATCGGGCGGACTCAAGATGCGTCGCGTAGCCCAGGCTCCCTTCTATGTGCTCAGGGGGGCGGCGATGCCCGCCGTGCTCGTCGAACTGGGGTTTCTCACGGACAAGCAGGAGGCGAAGTTGCTCGCCGACAAGACGTATCAACAGAAGATGGCGGATGCTCTCGCCCGTGGAATACGGGATTATCTGAAAAACAACTGATCCAAGGAGGACGATCGTTCGATGGGGAGAAAGTATGATGATTACGAAGACGGTTTTGAAGTGCGGAGGGATGAGGCTCCCCGTTCCTCGAGGCGATCGGCGGAAGGCCGTGCGAGCGGACGGAAGGCGCCGCTCCTCATTCGCCTGATTGCGTGGACCGGCGTACTGGTCTTCTGCTTTGCAGCGGGGTATGTGGGCACCTCCGTCGCATTGCGCATGCTCAATCGCCAGGACATCCTTCAGAGAAAGGATGTGGCGGCGAATCGCGGCGAGGCGGAAAAAATTCTGAACGAGGCGCCCCGGGAGATCCGCCTGAACGCCCGGAAAGTGGCCTTTACGCTGTACTATCCGCAGAATGGGGCGATTTCGTCCGAGAAGACGGAGGTGCTTTCCGGCATCATGGAGGACGATATCCGCCAGGTTATCGGGAAAATAGTGTCGACACTTTCGGAAAAGGAAGCGGCCGATGTCAAGCTGCTCAACCTTTTCCGGTCGGGCGATACGCTCTATCTCAACTTCAACGGGCAGTTTCTTTCGCTGCTCAAAGCCCGGGGGGAGCAGGGGAGCGCGCTCTTCATCACCGGCGTCGTGCGGACGATGAGCGAAAACTTTTCGCCGATCGTTCAGGTGCGCTTCCTTATCAACGGCAAGGAGCAGCAGGGCGGCGCGCCCGTCGACCTCGGCGTGCCGTGGCGTCTCCCGAGGGGATGAGACTCCGCGCATGAGGGTTCCCGGACTGGAACGTATCCTCTTCGCAAGCGGCAACAGGGGCAAGTACGTCGAAGTGGTCGAGCTTTTCGCGCCGCTCCGTATCGATATCGTCTACGGCCCCGACGTTGTTGTCCTCGACGTCGACGAAACGGGGAGCAGCTACGCGAGCAACGCTCGGCTCAAGGCGAAGGCCTATTTCGACGCCTCCGGAATGCCCTCGCTCGCCGACGACAGCGGCATGGAAGTTCGTGCGCTGGGCTGGGAGCCGGGTATTTTCTCCGCCCGCGTCGCTCCGACCGACGGAGAGAGAATCGCGAGGATCCTCGGACGTATGCGCGGCGTGGAGGACCGTTTCGCCCGGTACGTGGCGGCGTTTGCGCTCTATTTCCCCTCCGGATGCTGTTTCGTGACCGAGGGCGCCTGCTCCGGAACGCTCCGGGAGACTCCGGCGGGAGTTCGCGGATTCGGCTACGACCCGATTTTTTCACCTTCCGGGTATGACTGTACCTTCGGCGAATTGCCGGACGAGGTCAAAAGAAAAATTTCTCACCGGGCGGTGGCGGGATATCGATTGATGGATATCCTTTCGGGGAATTGTGTGGTAGAATAGCTTTTCGTTTGGATTTGGTTGCCATTTTTTTAGGAGGTGCACGACTTGAAGACGTTTCTTGGTATCGTCCACATTCTTCTCTGCATAGCTCTGTCCGGAGTCATCCTTCTGCAGCAGAGAAAGCAGGGCGGTTTTTCCGGTATTTTCGGCGGGGGTACCCAGGCCGACATGGGCGGAAGTCAGTGGCAGCGTTTCACGGGGCTTTCAAAGGTCACCGTGATTCTGACTGCAATCTTCATGGTAACATCGATCGTCTTGGTTCTTCTGTAAGAGAAGGCGATGGATTCCCGCCTCAGAGGGCGATCCTGCCCGGCGTGCCCGGAGATGGAGAGCTTTTCCGACGTCCGGAACTTCCGTCCTGAAGAAAGCCGTCTGTATTCGGCCACCCACGAGGAAATCCTGGCCGGATGCACCACCGACGTCTATTTCGTAAAGACTCGGGACGTGCTCCGGAAGAGCGGAAAGCTTTCCACGGATGTCACCGCGGAGGTCTTCGCGCGAAAGAACGGCGTCTTCGCCGGACTCGACGAGGCGCTTCTGCTCCTCAAGGGAAAAAATCTCGCGGTGGAGTCGCTCCGCGAAGGAGATCCCTTCGGACCGAAGGAGACTCTCATGCGGATACAGGGCTCCTACGAGCTCTTCGGAACGTACGAAACAGTCCTCCTTGGAATGCTGGCGAGCGCTTCCGCATGGGCGACCGCGGCGAAAACATGCGTCGAAGCCGCCCGGGGGAAGCCGGTGCTCTGTTTCGGGGCGCGCCATGTCCATCCTTCGGTCGCACCCGTCATGGAACGCACGGCGGTTCGCGTGGGCGGCTGTTCCGGAGCAAGCTGCATTCTGGGGGCGAAACTTGCCGGTATCGAGCCGGTGGGTACTGTGCCGCACGCGGCGGTCCTCATAATGGGCGATACCGTCGACTTGGCGATGGAGTACGATGCGACGATGCCGTCCGGGGACCCGAGAATCGTTCTCGTCGATACATTCAAAGACGAGGCGGAGGAGTCTCTCCGGGTAGCCCGCGCATTGGGGGACAAACTCGGCGCTATCCGTCTCGATACCCCCGGAGAACGCGGAGGCGTTTCTCCCGATCTTGTCAAGGAGATTCGGTACAGGCTCGATAAAGCCGGATTCTCCAAGGTGCGTATCATCGCCTCGGGCGGGCTTTCGCCGGAGCGCATACGCGAACTTGATCAGGCCGGCGCGGACTCGTTCGGCGTAGGAAGTTATATCTCTCATGCCGACCCTATAGATATGACGATGGATATCAAGGAGATCGACGGTGTCCCGATAGCGAAGCGCGGCAGACTCCCCGGAAAAATGGAAAATCCGCGCCTGACGCGTGTGATGTAAGCCGATCCTTTGCTTCCGCCGGAAGCGCGCAACCTTTTGTCCAGATCGCTCCTTCCGCGATGAAAAGAGGCGCCTTGGGAGACCCCTGCCACGTTTTCCCCGGGAAGCTTCTTTCGATCGTTGAAGAAGAGATGATTTTTACATAGATCAAAGAACCGCCTGAATCGAAAAGAAGTTTTTTTGAAGGAGGAAATACCATGTTGGGTAACCGCACCTATATGGCCACCAAAGAAAAGGTGGAGCGGAAATGGTACATCGTAGACGCCACGGATAAGCCTCTTGGCCGGATAGCATCCCAGGTGGCCAAGGTTCTGATGGGAAAGAAC
>LVBO01000491.1 GCA_001604435.1 Synergistales bacterium Syner_01 | reverse complement strand
GGTCTTGTACGCGGGTTTCGTCCCCCAGTAGTCGTCGAAACGTTCAAGAGTAAGCCGATCGTTCTTCACCCACTCCTTGAACTTGAGAGGACCTGTTCCTACTGGTTCAAGCGGATACATATCGCCCTTCTCCTCGACGGCTCGCTTGTTCACGATCGAGAGAGAGGTGTGGGCGACCGTGCCCCAGAAGGGTGTGAACGGATACTTGATCTTCATGATGACGGTATAGTCGTCCGGCGCCTCGACGCTCTCGATGACTTCGGGATACTGTTTGATCGCCGAACCGAGGGGACTCTTCGCCCGCTCGATCGTGTAGAGCACGTCCGCAGCCGTGAAGGGGTCGCCGTTGTGGAACTTCACGCCCTTGCGAAGATTGAACTTGTAGGTCGTGGAATCGAGCTGTTCGAAGGTCTCCGCGAGCAGAGGAACGGGCATTCCATCGTCGGTAAGATCGATGAGCGTCTCGTTGATATGACAAATCGCGTTGCTTGCCGCCACCTCGTTCTGGACGATCGGATCAAGAGAACGTGGATCGTAGATATTTGCGATTACGAGAGTGTCCTTCGCCAGCGCCGGAACCGCGAGCATGGCTACAAGAGCCAGGGCGGCGACGGCAAGAACCGCAACCTTGGAACTGAGCTTTCCTTTCATGCTGTCATCTCCTTCTGAAATTTTTTTTGCACACGGAGAAAAAATGACCGTCCACTTCTGCTCGAAAAAAGACGGACACCTAATCCCGGGCGCTTTGAAATTATCAGGCACAAACTAACGTATTGTCAAGAAGTATTATGCATACATAATTGAACTCGCTCATCGGGAGCAATCTTGGCGAAAGGTTGTATAATCACTTTATTCGCCGTCCGCGCTTTTCTTCTTTTCTGAACGCGACCGGGAATGCGAATTTTTTTGCAAGGGAGGCCTCTTCATGATCACGCGCTCGCTCATCGAACTCGTCTTCTCCGCCGCCAGCATGGAACGCTGGAACGACCATCCGCGGCCGGCCGTCTTCACGGAACTGGGCAAACAGGCGCACAAGATGATCATGGCCTGGGTCATCGCCCGGTACGAATCGGAAACGCGCGGCGTCGCGGTCGACTGGACCGCCCTCATCGAGGGGGGCATCTTCGAATTCCTCCACCGGGTCGTGCTCACCGACATCAAGCCCCCCGTCTTCCACAAGCTGATGCAGAACGAGGAGCAGCGAAAAAAACTGAACTCGTGGGTCGCGGACGCCCTCGCGTTCGACCTCGACCGTCTCTCGCCCGATTTCGCGGCGCGATTCAGGGGGTTCCTCCTCGCCGAGGAGGACGGCTCGCTCGAGCGCAAGAGCTTGCGGGCCGCCCACTACTTGGCGACCAAGTGGGAATTCGACTTCGTCTACCACTGGAGCAACACGAAGTCGATGTTCGGCATAGAGCAGACGAAGGGGGAGATCTCCCGGCAGATCAACGAACATCGCGACCTCCGGGCGGTGGACGAGATCCTTGCCGCGCGGGACCTTCCCGACCGCGACATGGGGCTCTGGGGCTTCCTTTCGCTGGTGGGGCAGCTCGGCTTCCAAAAGCGATGGGCGCAAACGCCGAGGATTCCGCAGACGTCGGTGCTCGGGCACCTTCTCTTCGTCGCGATCCTCTCCTACTTCGTCTCCATGGAGATCGGCGCATGTCCGCGCAGGCGCTACAACAACTTCTTCGGCGGCCTTCTCCACGACCTTCCGGAGGTGTTGACGCGCGACATCATTTCTCCTGTGAAGAACTCCGTGGCCGGACTCGACGAACTCATCAAGCAGCTGGAGAAACAGGCGATGGAAGAGCGGATTCTTCCGCTCCTCCCCGAAACATGGCGCGACGAGATCCGCTACTTCACCGAAAACGAGTTCGCGGGGAAAATTCGCCCTCACGGCTCGCCGTCGCCGGTGATTCTCCAACACGACCTCGGAGAGGAGCAGAACCTCGACAGTCTCGATCCGATCGACGGGCGCGTCATCGAGGCGTGCGACAAGCTCTCCGCCTACATGGAAGCCTCGCTCTCGATCCGCCTGGGCGTCGCCCCGCAAGCCCTCGCGGACGGCAAGAGGAACCTTTACTCCCGGTTCAGCCGCTCGGTGATCTCCGGCTTCCCGATGGGACAGCTCTTCGACTACTTCTGGTGACCGTTCCCGGCGCGGAGGGCACACTCGGCGAGAAGAGCGGCCCCGAGCACGATCGCCCGCTCGTCCGGGTCGAAGCGCGGGCTGTGGAGCGGCGCTTCTTCGCGTCCGTCGCCGTGCCCCGTACCCAGCATGAAGTAGCAGGCGGGCACTCTGTCGGCAAAGTAGGAGAAATCGTCTACTCCCATGCTCGGCTTCGTCAGACGAACGAGAGCATCCGGGCCCGGGAGATCCGAAACCGCACGGCTCACCAGGCCGGCCATCTCGGGATCGTTTACGAGCGCCGGATACCCCTCGGTGAAGCGCACCTCCCCCACCGCCCCCAGAACATCCGGAATATTCATCACCGTTCTGCGGATCTTCGCCCGCAAACTCACCCGCGTTTCGGGATCGATCGTCCGCAGGATACCCGAGAACTCGGCGCGCTCGGGAAGAATGTTCCGCGCCGTCCCCGCATGAAACGAACCGATGGAGATCACGGCGGGATCGGCGGGGTCGACGACTCTGCCGACGAGCTGGTGCAGCGCGTCGATCGTTCTGCACGCGATCGCGACGACGTCGTCCCCGCGGTGCGGCTCCGCGCCGTGCGTTCCCCTGCCCCGCACCGCGCAGTCGAACATGTCGGACGCGGCGCGGAAAGCGCCTCCGTGCACGCCGATCTTTCCTGCGGGAAGCGACGGGTCGCAGTGCAATGCAAATGCAGCTTCGACGTCGATTCCTTCAAGAAGTCCGTCGGAGAGCATCGGCAACGCGCCCCCGGACGTCTCTTCGGCGGGCTGAAAGACCAACAGCACATCGCAAGGAAGCTGTTTCCCCGTCTTTTGAAGCAGCGCAGCCGCGCCCAAAAGGCTCGCCGTGTGCACATCGTGCCCGCACGCGTGCATGGCGCCCTCGTTCTTCGAACGCCACGGCGCGTCCGCTTCCTCCCGGAGAGGCAGCGCGTCCATATCCGCCCGCAACAGCACGGCGCCCGCGCCGGGCTTGCCTTTCATCAACGCCGCGACGCCGGTACCGGCAACGCGCCTCCATGGGATCCCAAGAGCGGCGAGCCGTTCTTCCACGATCGCAACCGTGCCTTCCAGCGCAAAATCAAGCTCGGGACACGCATGCAACCGGCGGCGCAGCGCGATCAGATCCTCCTCCATCGCTTCGGCGAGCGCGATTCTTTCGTGCTTTTTCATCATTCCACACCCCTTTTCAGTCATTCTACCGAAAAACCGGAAAAATGGGGATGGGATTGAGAAACCCACTTGACTTCCCGCCACTTTAAATACTACAATACCAGTATGTTTTAGCAAGCCAAAATACACCCAGGAGGGATTAGAGATGAGTCTTTCAAGGATGTTTCTTTATTTTACAGCCATAGTCACCGTGTTCTTGCTGCTTCCGTCCGTCTCCAACGCGGACGAGGCGCCGAAAAAGCCCACGCTCGTGGAGCTTATGTCTCCGGGCTGACCCGCGTGCACCGAGATGGCCAAAGTTTTGGCCCTATTTCAAGAGAAACACGGCGACACGATCGAGGTCCAGATAGTGAATGTGCGCGAATACCCGGATGTTGCGCGTCTCTACCAGGTTCGATACGTACCTACTCTTGTCTTCCTCGACGAACAAGGGACCATGCTTGAGAAAAGGGTTGGTTACATGCCGCTTGAAGCGCTGGAAAAAGAGTGGCGTGATCGCGGGTACGATATGGGAAGAGGGGAGTAATCTTATCAATGGGAGAAATCTATTCCTCTCTTTACTCCATTTTTCACGGAACGAGTCTTTGGGCGTACGCGGCGGTGTTCGGATGGGGAATTCTGGGGATGATCCTCAGCCCGTGCAGCATCGCCACCATACCGCTCGTCGTCGGCTACGTAGGGAACACCGACGCCCCCGACTTCAAGACGGCGTTCAAAATATCGCTCGTCTTCTCGCTGGGCGTTTTCGTCAACCTTGCGTTCCTTGGAGGCCTGCTCGCCTCGGCAGGACTCTTTCTCGGCGGTATCGACCAATATACGAACTACATAGTCGCGGGCGTTTTCATTGTGTTCGGATTGCATCTGCTCGGCCTGATTTCCATTCCGTGGTTTCGCGGGTCATCCGGGCCGACGACCAAGCATACGGGCCTGAAGGGAGCGCTCGTGCTCGGCACGGTCTCCGGGCTTGCTCTGGGGCCGTGCAGTTTTGCCTACTCCGCCCCCGTCATCCTGCTTGCGATGAAAACCGCATCTACCGATATTTTCCGCGCGCTGCTTCTGGTCGCCGCCTACGGCGCGGGGCACAGCGCGGTGATCGTCGCCGCCGGAAGCGCCACCGACCTCTTCTCCAGATTCGTCTCGAAGGGGGGACGTGGAACCGTCTGGCTGGGCAGGATCAGCGGGCTTCTTCTCCTGGCGGCGGCGGCCTACCTGGTGTACAATGCACCTGCGGTCTAACCGTCTATTCCGAATCCCAAGGAGGGGGCGCCAGTGGACTTCGTCGACCTTGTCCGGAAACGCTACAGCCTGAGAAAGTACAGCCAGTTCCCCGTCGCCGTTCCGGTGATCGAAAAGTGTCTCGAAGCGGCCCGCCTCGCTCCGTCGGCGTGCAACTCCCAGCCATGGAGCTTTCTTGTCGCCGCCACGCCCGAAAAGGTGAAACCGCTTGCACAGGCGGCGTTCAGCGGCGTCTATTCCATGAACTCGTTCGCCGCCGCCGCGCCCGTGCTCATCGTCGCGATCACCGAACGTTCGCGCTACAGCGCGGCCCTCGGCGGCATGTTCAGGGGCGTGCAGTTCAGCCTGATGGACGTCGCCGTCGCGTGCGAGCACATCTCGCTTCAAGCGGCGGAACTCGGGCTGGGAACCTGCATGTTCGGCTGGCTGAACGAAAAGGCGGTCAAGAAGGCGCTCGATCTTCCGTCTTCGACCAAGATCGACCTGATGCTGTCCATGGGGTACCCCGAGGACGAGGAGTTTCTTCCCCCGAAACGACGGAAGACTCTTGAGGAGATCAGGCGTTTTTTGTAGAGCGGCCAGTATTTTTCCTGTGCGCTTCCTTCCGGGAATGGTAGAATGATGGCGAGAAATCCATTTATTACGCCAAGGAGGGAAAGAAAATGATAGCACTGTATGTGATACTCGGTATTGCGGCGCTCGTTCTGCTTTGGGGGATCGGCATCTACAACGGGCTCATCAGAAAGGTGAACCTGAAAAATGAAGCGTGGAGCGGCATCGACGTGCAGCTGAAAAGACGCTTCGACCTCGTCCCCAACCTCATCGAAACGGTCAAGGGGTACGCCGGGCACGAAAAAGAGGTCTTTTTGAAGGTTACGGAAGCACGCTCCGCCATCGGGCAGTCGAAGTCGGTCGCCGAGCGGGCTGAATCCGAAAACATGCTCTCCGGCGCTCTGAAATCCCTCTTCGCAGTGGCTGAAGGCTACCCCGAACTGAAGGCCAACACGAACTTCCTCCAGCTGCAGGAGCAGCTTTCCTCCCTGGAGAACGATATCCAGATGTCCCGCCGCTACTACAACGGCGCGGCCAGAGACTACAACATCGCGATCGCGACCTTCCCCGCGGTCATCGTGGCCAATATGTTCGGGCACCGCAAGGCCGACTATTTCGAGGCCGTCGAGGAAGAGCGTTCGGCGCCCAAAGTGTCGTTCCAGTAAACCGAAGGATTGCCGTTATGAAACGCCTCGCGGGTTTTCTCGCGCTCCTGACGTTTCTTCTCCTGCCGCCCGCAGCCGGGGCGCAGGAGAAGATCTTT
>LVBO01000490.1 GCA_001604435.1 Synergistales bacterium Syner_01 | reverse complement strand
TCGCCTTCATGTTCCTCGCCCCCGTCCTCTACATCGCGCACTCCCTGCTGACCGGCGTCGCGCTTGCGGTCTGCTCCATGCTCGGCGTCCTCCACGGATTCGGCTTCTCGGCGGGCGCGATCGACTACGTGCTGAACTACGGGCTCTCCACGAAGGGGTGGATGATCATCCCCATCGGCCTGGCCTTCGCGGCGGTCTACTACTTCCTCTTCGTCGCGGTCATCAAGGGGATGAACCTGCTCACTCCGGGACGCGAAGAAGAGGCGACCGGCGCCACCGCCTCCGCGGTCTCCGCCGCGGATCTTGAAAGCCTGGCGAAGGAGTACATCGCCCGCCTGGGCGGCGCGCAGAACATCGAGGAGATCGGCGCGTGCATCACCCGCCTCCGCCTGGTTCTGAAGGACGGCAAGGTGGTCGAAGAGGCGCGGATCAAGGCCCTCGGTGCGACCGGACTCATCCGACCGAACGCGACGACGATCCAGATCGTCATCGGAACGAAGGCCGAGCTGCTCGCCGACGTCATGAAACAGCACATGAAAAAATAAACGTTCCGCGGGACGTCCCATCCCCGAGACGCCCCGCGGAAGAACACTCTCGCGGCTTCGCGCCGCAAACGCGGCATTTCCCGGAATTTTTGAAGACGCCCTCCCCTCGCCGACTGTACGGGAGGGCGTTCGTAATCGGCAACAACGGAGGTACGGCAATGAAAGCGATCACAGGCGGAAAAATAATCACGGGGCGTACATGGCTCGGCGAAACGGCCCTTCTCTTCGACGGACGAGTGCTCGATATCCTTCCCAAGAGCGAGCTCCCCGCGGAGATCGAAACGCTCGACGCGGAGGGGGCGTGGATCGTCCCCGGATTCGTGGATATCCACGTGCACGGGGTCTGCGGCGTAGATACGATGGACGGGGCGGCGGAGTCACTGGAGACCATTGCGGCAGGACTTGCAGCACACGGCGTCACGGCATTCTGTCCGACCACCATGACGATGGACGAAGCGCATATCGAGGCGGCGCTCGACGCCGTGGAAGCGGTGAAAAACGCGCCCCCGAACGGAGCGAGGGTACTGGGCGCACATCTCGAAGGCCCCTACATCAGCGCATCCCGCCTCGGCGCGCAGGACGGAACGCACCTGCGCCGTCCCGACCCGGAGTTCGTCCGCCGCAGAAAGAGCGCCCTGCGCCTGGTCACCTTCGCTCCCGAAGAGGATACCGACGGCCGCTTCCTTGAAGCGCTCCGGGAGGAGGGAATCGTCGCTTCGCTCGGCCATTCGCAGGCGACCTACGAACAGGCGATGAAGGCGTTCCGCAACGGGGCGAAGAGCGTGACGCATCTCTTCAACGGCATGCCGCCGTTCCACCACAGAACCCCCGGCCTCGCGGGCGCCGCGCTGGACGCGGACGTCTTCTGCGAGCTGATCGCCGACGGCGTCCACTCGCACACGGCCGTCTTCCGGCTGTTGCTGAAGATGAAGGGAGTCGAGCGCATCATCCTCGTCTCCGACGCCATGCGGGGGGCCTGCCTCGGCGAAGGGGAGTGGGACCTGGGCGGCCAGACGGTTACGGTCCACGGCCCGGAGGCGAAGCTTGCCGACGGAACGCTCGCCGGAAGCGTCCTCACGCTCGACCTCGCGCTGCGGAACTACGGCGCCGCAACCGGCCTCCCCCTCTGGGAGGCGGCGCGCCTCGTCTCCCATAACCCCGCCCGACTGCTGGGCGAGCGCGACAGAGGGCGCATCGAACCGGGGTACAGGGCCGACTTCGTCCTCCTCGACGAGGGGTGGCGCGTCATCAAGACATTCGTGGAAGGAAAGGAGGTCTTCGACCGTCATGAGAATCGTGATTGCAAAGGATTATGATCAGATGAGCCGGAAGGCGTCGTACATCGTCGCCAGCCGGGTCATCCTGAACCCGAAGTGCGTGCTCGGGCTCGCCACCGGGGACACTCCCAAGGGGCTCTATAACGAACTGGTCCGCCTCTTTCGGGCCGGCGACGTCGACTTCTCCGGCGTCACCACGTTCAACCTGGACGAATACGCGGGGCTCTCGCCGGAGAACCCGCAGAGCTACCACAGCTACATGGAGGAACATCTTTTCCGGCACATCAATATCCCGCCGGAACACCGGCATATTCCCAACGGCGCGGCGCAGAACATCGGCGCGGAGTGCCGCCGCTACGAGGAACTCATCGAACAATCGCACGGCATCGACCTGCAAATACTGGGACTCGGACGGGACGGGCATATCGGCTTCAACGAGCCGGACGTGAAGTTCGAGAAGGGAACGCACCACGTCCGCCTCACGCAGAGCACCATCGAGGCGAACGCCCGCTTCTTCGCCACCCGCGACGAGGTACCCAAGAGCGCCATCAGCATGGGGATCAAGACGATCATGAGCGCGCGGCGGATTCTGCTGCTCGCCTCGGGACCGGAGAAGGCGGAGGCCATCCGCGGCGCGGTCATGGGGGCGGTAACCCCCGACCTGCCCGCGTCCGTGCTCCAGCTGCACCCCAACGCGACGCTGATCGCGGACGAAGCGGCAAGCGCCGAAATCATGCGCATTCAGTGACCGGCGCGGCTCATAGCTCGCTTCACTCGCATTCGCCTGCCGTCGCTTGAGCGCGACTACTGTAATCAGGAAAGGAGCACCATCATGGTACGACGAATTTTAGACGCCAACGCCTCCGATCTCGGGAAGATGACGGGGCGGGAGCTGCTGACGAGCATCCGCGCGGCGGAGGGGCGCACCCTCGTGGCGGAAACCATCGCCCCCGCCCCTCCGCTGCTGGGAGACGTCACGAACGCCGAGCTGGCGCGTGCCTTCGGGGCCGATATCGTCCTGCTGAACATGTTCGACGTCCGCGCCCCGCACGTCGAAGGGCTGGACATACCGGACGACGACGATTTTTTTCTGCGCACGTACGGTCAGGGACATAGGGTTCGGTCAACCGACGCGCCGGGCGCGCACTCGGGAACTATCGCGGCGCTGAAACGCCTCATCGGCCGCCCCGTAGCGATCAACCTCGAACCGGTCGACGAGGAGGAGCGCGTGCTCGGCCCGCAGGCGAAACTCCCCGAAGGGCGGCGCGCCACGCCGGAGAACGCCCGTCTCGCCGTCGAGCAGGGGGTAGACATGCTCGTCGTCACGGGGAATCCCGCGACGGGCGTCACCACCGCCTCCATCGCCGCGTCGCTCCGGGGAATCCGCGAGGCCGTCGGCCCCGACCCGATTCTCGCCGCGGGGAAGATGCACGCGGCAGGCTCCGCCACCGACGCGGGGAGCGACATCGTCGACGAAGCGATCATCGGACGGTGGATCGACGCGGGGGCCAACATCGTACTCCTCCCCGCCCCCGGCACCGTTCCGGGAATCTCGCCGGAGCGGGTTCGCGACCTCGTCGGCGTCGTCCACGCCAAGGGCGCGTTGGCCATGACCGCCATCGGCACCTCGCAGGAGGGTTCGGACGAGGCGACCATCCGGCAGATCGCGCTCTGGGCGAAGAGCTGCGGGGCCGACCTGCACCACATCGGCGACTCGGGCTACCCCGGCATCGCCGTGCCGGAGAACATCCTGGCCTACTCCATCGTCATCCGGGGACGCCGTCATGCATGGCGCCGGATGGCTGCATCCATAGCGAGGTGACGCGCATGTTCTGGTTCGGCAAGAAGCATCTGAAACTGCTGGCCCCCCTCTCCGGAAGGGTTGTTCCGCTGGAGGAGGTTCCGGACAAGGTCTTCGCCGGAAAGATGCTCGGCGACGGCGTCGCCGTCGACCCCGACGACGAAGGACTGGTCGTCGCCCCCTGCGACGGCGAGCTCGTCGCCCTCTTTCCGACCGGACATGCTTTCGGCATCAGGGGACACAAGGGGATAGAAGTGCTTGTCCACATCGGCATCGAAACAGTGGCGATGGAGGGCGAAGGGTTTACGCCGATCGCAAAAGCGGGGAGCAAAGTGAAGGCGGGCGACCCGATCGTTCGCTTCGACAAGACCGTCGTCGCAGCAAAGGCCCCCTCCGTTCTCACACCCGTCATCATCACCACGGGCGACCGGGTGAAGTCCTTCAAGGCCGCGACGGGCACGGTACACGCGGGAAAGGACGTCCTCCTCGAAATAGAACCGGTCTGAGCGGAGCGGGAGGACACTCACGAGGCGAGGGGACGAATACGGCGGGTTCGGCCCCTCGCGGTTGTCGCGTCTCGCGAACTGGCCGACAGGCCCCGAAAGCCGGAAATCGCTCGTTTTCCTCCCCCGGACAGCATTCGCTTTTGCCTCGAAAGACCTCCTTCTGATATCATAGGA
>LVBO01000051.1 GCA_001604435.1 Synergistales bacterium Syner_01 | reverse complement strand
TAGCCGGAGTCATAGGCACGGCCGTCGCCGCGGGCGTCATGCTCACGCTGCTGAGCTGAAACGCGATAGATATCTACATCCGACGTTACCTGCAGGGAGACTCCCGCAATACAGGAGTCTCCCTCTTTTTGGAATTCGTCTGCGTGTGTATATGCCTTTTTTCCGACAAATGATATTATATAAGAGTTGAAGGGTGTCACCGGGGGCTCGACGTTACTTTCAATCTCCTGGAAATTGTACGAGGAGGGGTCTGTTCATGAAGATTGCCGTGGGTTCCGATCATGCTGCGTTCTCTTTGAAAAAATATTTGCTTGAACATCTTCGGCAAAAAAGTGGCATTGAAGTTGTGGATATGGGCGTGGATACCGACACGGTTTCCTGCGATTATCCGGATGTGGCGTTCCGTGTCGGAGAGGCCGTTGTTTCCCGCCAAGCGGACAAGGGGCTGCTCTTGTGCGGTACTGGAGTAGGAATGAGCATCGCGGCGAACAAAATTCCGGGGGTATACGCGGCTCATTGCCATGACGTTGAAACTGCCCGCTTCAGCCGTCGCCACAATAATGCGAATCTCCTCACCATGGGGGCGCGGATAATTTCTCGGGAACTTGCCCTTGAAATTATGGATGTCTGGCTCGAAACCGATTTTGAAGGAGATAGGCATATACGAAGATTGAGTAAAATTCTTGACTATGAACACAAAATTTGCCCAAGCTGCACCTTTTCCGAGAAGGGCAAGACAGTCATCTTCGAACACCCGCTTGTGCAGCACAAAGTGAGCATGATCCGCGACAAGAATACTTCGGTGAAGGAGTTCCGTGAGCTGGTACAGGAAATCGCGGGGCTGATGGTCTATGAAATGACGCGAAATCTTCCGCTCGTTAAAATAGAGGTAGAAACGCCTCTCGCAAAGACGGAAGCCTACGCCCTCGAGGGGAAAAAACTCGCGATTGTGCCGGTTCTCCGAGCGGGGCTCGGCATGGTCGACGGCATTCTCCAACTTGTTCCGAACGCAAAAGTCGGGCATATCGGTCTCTATCGCGATCCGGAGACGCTCCTCCCTGTCGAGTACTACTGCAAACTGCCCGGCGATATCAGCGAAAGAGATATTCTTGTGCTCGATCCAATGCTCGCCACCGGAGGTTCCGCTGCCGCGGCCATCAGTCTCGTAAAGGCGCGAGGCGGCAAGAAAGTTTCGCTCGTATGCATCATAGCGGCCCCTGAAGGCGTCTCCAAGGTGCATGCCGAGCATCCGGACGTCGATATATACGCGGCGGCTCTCGACAGTCATCTCAATGACCACGGATATATCGTCCCCGGGCTTGGAGACGCCGGAGACCGCCTCTTCGGAACGAAGTAAGGGAATTCCGTGGACTCTCTCGTTGCGCCTCTCTCGATTTCGATACCGCTTCTGTTTCTCTGGGGAGTGTGCGTCACGCCTCTATCGATCCTCCTCTCCAATAGGTACCGTATAGTCGATCAACCGGGGGAGCGGAAAATCCATACGTCGGTGACTCCCCGAGGAGCGGGTATCGTTCTCTGGCTAGGTTTTCTTCTATGGAGCCTCTATGCGGTGGAGGAGGCTCCTTTGCTTCGTTTCATGTCTGTTGGTGCTACACTGGTTTTTTTAAGCGGTTACTGGGATGATATGAAGTCTTTGAACCCGGCGATACGTCTTACGTTTCATATTGTTGCCGCGGGTCTTTTTCTGCTTTTTCTTCCTGTTTCTCCTGTGCATATTCCTGTCTGCCTGCTCTGGATCACAGGAATGACGAATGCGTTCAACCTCATCGACGGAGCGAACGGACTGTGCCTTATGATGTTTATTGCGGCATCTACAGTTTTCTCTTTTTTGGGTTCCCCCTTTTTTTTCCTCCCTGTCTCGAGCTTGGCCGCAGGAGTTCTCCTCTGGAACTTTCCGAGGGCAAAAACGTTTTTAGGCGACGGCGGCACAACCCTTCTGGGGTATCTCTATTCGAGTCTTTGTATTTATTCCTTGACTCCGTTTCTTGAAGAAGTCCATGTGCTTCAGCTGCCTGTTTTTTTGTTGATGGCAGGCGGTATTCCCGCGGCAGATACGCTCTTTGCTATAATAAGACGGTTAGCGATGAGAAAATCCCCGTTTTCACCTGATCGTGGGCATATTCATCATCGTTTGCTCGACAGAGGGTGGACCCCTGTTCTTACTGTCGTCATTCTCAGTGTTGTGCAGGTGTTGGTGGTCGCCGGAGGCGTCGTGCTCTTCGGCTGTTTTCTCGCGTAACAGCGTCCGGTGTGTATGTTTTTTCAGGAATTTTGCGTAGGGATGGCTGAAGATGGAGAAAAAAATCGTTTGTGTGGTCGGGACTCGTCCCGAAGGGATAAAAATGGCGCCTCTGATCCGTGTGCTTCGAGAGAAAGAGTTTTCCGTGTTGGTTCTCTCGACAGGTCAACATCTTCAAATGTTGCATCAATCCTTGGAGTTTTTCGGTATCGAGGCGGATGTCAACCTTTCTGTTATGGAGGAACGCCAGACTCTCGACAGGGTGACCGCCAAGGTGCTTGGCGGCGTAGGCGCTTTTCTCGATCGCCGACCGCAGGAGCTGGTCCTTGTTCACGGCGATACCACGACAACCATGGCGTCCGCACTCGCAGCCTTTTACCGGGGCGTTCCGGTCGGCCATGTCGAGGCAGGCTTGCGAAGCGGTGATATGGCTCGCCCTTTTCCGGAGGAAGCGAACAGGATTATCACGGACAGGCTGTCCTCTTTGTGGTTCGCACCGACGGAGCAAGCGGCTTCGAACCTTCGCAACGAAGGGCTTCCTGTATCGGAAGGAACTCTTGCTATCACCGGAAATACGGTTATCGATGCTCTGAAGCTGGTACTGAAACGAAAGCATGACCTTTGCGAACCCCTGCGTCCGCTTGAGCATTTTCAGGGGCCTCTTCTTCTTATGACCGCGCATCGCAGAGAGTCATGGGGGGAACCTCTTGAATCAATATGTGGGGCTATCGTGGATATACTCAAGCGAAATAGTGAAGTGCGGATACTTATTCCGCTTCATAAAAATCCCTCAGTACGGAATATTATCAAGCGGTATCTCGCCGAAGAAAAAAGAGCTATCCTTTGCGAACCCCTCGACTACCCTGATTTTGTCTGGGCGATGCAAAGAAGCTCTCTTATTCTGAGCGACAGCGGAGGCGTTCAGGAAGAATCGGCAGAATTGAAAAAACCCCTCCTTGTAATGAGAGATGTTTCGGAAAGACCGGAAGCTCTCGAAACAGGAACCGCTCTTCTCGTCGGAACCAATCGTGTCGGGATAGCGGAGACCGCATTGCGCATTCTCTCCGACGATGTCTTCAGGAAGAGTCTTTTAAGCCGGGGGACGAACCCTTTTGGAAGCGGCGATGCTTCAGAGAAAATAGCTGAGGTAATAGCGAAGTTCTTTGAAAACAGACGGGGTGTTGCCTGAGTCTTTTTGTGTTCTTCACAATATATTCGGGAGGAATTGGAAAGTGGAATCCAAAATGAAAATCATCGGCGGTACCCAGCTGAAGGGGAAAATATCAGCGCAGGGCGCAAAAAATGCCGCGCTTCCTGTGATGGCGGCCGCCATATTGCTAAAAGGAAAAACGTTGAAGATCGAAAGGGTCCCGAATCTTCTCGATGTGGTGACCATGGCCGATCTTCTTCGAAGTTTAGGAGCGGAGGTGCGGTTTCGCGACCACGAGATGGAAATCTCCACTCCTGAAGAAATCTCATGGGAGACTCCTCCGGATCTCGTTCGCAAGATGAGGGCTTCGTCCCTTGTCCTTGGCCCTTTGCTTGCGCGATGCGGCAAGGCTGTGATGCCGCTGCCCGGTGGTTGTTCGATCGGCAGCCGTCCCATTGATCTCCATCTTAAGGGATTGACCAGGATGGGAGCGTCGATTGAACTTGTTCATGGCGCGGTGCATGCACGAGCGGATGGATTGAGGGGGTGCAGGATCTACCTTGATTTTCCATCGGTGGGGGCTACCGAAAATCTGATGATGGCCGCTGTTTTTGCTCAAGGTGAAACTGTTCTCGAAAATACGGCGCGCGAACCGGAAATCTTTAATCTTGTCGAGGCGCTTCGTTCCATGGGGGCCTTTATTGATGCCGACGGAACCGGCGTTATTCGGATCAAGGGAGTGGACGACCTGGAAAGCGCTTCTGCGACCGTCATTCCCGACAGGGTCGAGGCTGCGACGTACATACTCGCCGGAGCGGCGACAAATGGAGAAGTGACGGTTTCCGAGGTGATACCGAACCATATCGATTCTCTTCTCGCGAAGCTTGAAGAGGCCGGGGCCTCGATGACGGTCAAAGAAACAGAAGTGACAATACACCCTTCGGGAAGACTGAAAGCCGTCTCTCTGAAAACTCTCCCGTATCCCGGTTTTCCTACGGATCTCCAGCCGCAGGTGATGGTTGCCTTGTGTCTTGCGGAAGGAACGAGCGTTGTGCAGGAAAGCGTTTTCCAGTCCAGGTTCCTTCATGTGAGCGAACTCAACAAGATGGGGGCTAAAATCGATATTCAGAGCAATTCCGCCATCATCAACGGCGTAGAATCCCTCGCGGGAGCGGATGTTATTGCCACGGATTTGCGTGCCGGGGCGGCTCTCGTTTTGGCAGGACTTGCGGCAAGGGATATTACCTATATTCATCACCTGGGCCATATCTTTCGTGGGTATGAGAATATGGAAGAGAAACTATGCGCGATCGGAGCGGATATTGCGATTCTTCCGTCCGAAGAGGATTCCAAAGGGGATTCTCAGGCGCTTCGTTCGTAAGACGAACCGGAATGCTTTTCTCCCTGTTTTACGGTGTATCGTTATGGCGGTAAACGATTCCTGTGCGACGAGAGTCATTGCGTTCGTAGGTCCTGCGGGTACCGGAAAGAGTCAACGAGCGCAGATGGTCGCCATGGAAAACGAGGTTGATTATATAATCGACGACGGGCTTGTTATCGCCAAGGGACGTATAATGGTGGGGAAGAGCGCGAAAGCTGAGAAGAACCTGGTGCGGGCAATTCGAAGAGCCCTTTTTCAGTTCCCGGAGCACAAAAAGGCTGTATTGGCTTTTTTCCAGAAGAAACAACCAAAGAAGCTGATGATTATTGCGACGTCGATTTCGATGGCTGAGAAGATCACAAGGGCGCTTCGTCTTCCGTATCCCGAAATGATCATTGATATTACGGAGGTAGCTTCAGCGGAAGAAATCATCAACGCCAGAAGAGAACGCCATGAAAAGGGGCAGCACGTTATTCCCGCATCCAGGACGCAGATACGTAAAAATTTCGCGGGAAAGCTTGTCGGGCATTTGCGAGGGCTCTTTAAAAGCGTTGACAAAGAGGACGGAGAGCGGACGATCGTCCGACCTCCTTTCAGTTTTTACGGAGAACTTACCATCGAGTCCTCGGCGATCCTTGATCTTGTCCGCCATGTTCTCTCATCGAATCCACAGATCACGGAGGTAAAGGATATCCGCGTTCGGTATAAAGAAGATGCGATTTCTATGGAGATTGCACTTCAGGTTATCCCGGGGAAAATGGATTTCCACCGACTTGGTTTAGTCAATCAAAAGAGAGTAGCATCCGCAGTCAGCTACTTTACGGGAATGGATGTGGACGGTGTCGACGTCCGCATAGTGGAGGTAATGCTGCCATGAGCGTCTTTGCGAGCGGGGCCGACAGCGGGTTGGCATGGGAGGAACTGAAAAAGCGTGTAGAAAACTGTTCATCGTGCGGCCTGTGTTCGACGCGAAAAAAGACGGTTTTTGGTCAGGGAAGCGCGACCTCCCCGATTGTTTTCGTCGGCGAAGGTCCCGGAGCGGACGAGGATGAACAAGGTATCCCATTTGTAGGTCGAGCGGGAAAGCTGCTCACGCGTATTCTTCAATCGGTCGGCATTGAAAGGGAAAACGTTTTTATTACGAATGTCGTAAAGTGCCGGCCTCCGCAGAACAGGACTCCGATGGCGGACGAAATGATGGCATGCACGCCGTTTCTTGAGGCGCAGCTGGCTCTTCTTCGGCCGAAGATCGTGGTGTGCTTGGGAAACACTCCCGCAAAATGGTTGCTCAAGTCCTCGGAAGGTATTTCCGCGCTTCGTGGACGATGGTTTTCATGGAGGGGGATCGATCTTTTTCCGATGTTTCATCCAAGCTATCTTCTCCGAAACGAATCCAAGAAAAAGGGGAGTCCGAAGGATTTGACTTGGCAGGATATCAACGCTCTCCGCAGCAAACTCGATGATTTGACGAAAGGAGGGCCGTCCGCATGATTCCCGAAGAAACAGTACCGCGCCACGTCGCAATAATAATGGACGGCAACGGGCGTTGGGCAAAAAAACGCTTTCTTCCGCGTCTTTTGGGGCATAAAGCCGGAGTGAAGGCGATCGAACGGACTGTAAGGGCAGCCGATGCTCTTGGTATTCGGTTTCTTTCGCTCTATGCTTTTTCGACGGAAAATTGGAGGAGACCCGAAAAAGAGGTCTCCGGTCTTATGAGCATCTTCCGTTTCGTTCTGCGCCGAAAGGTTGAGGAAATGAAGCGAGAAAATGTACGTCTCCGCTTCTCGGGTTTTCGTGAAGGAATGCCGCAGGATATAGTTGAACTGATGGAGTGGGCCGAAGAAGAAACAAAGGAGAATACCGGTCTCACGCTCGTGCCGTGTCTCAATTACGGCGGCCGCCAGGAGATTCTGCACGCTGTGGAGCAGATGCTCAAAGACGGAGCGCAGCCCCCCGTAACAGAGGAGCGCTTTCGGGAGTTCCTGTATCTTCCGGATCTTCCGGATCCCGATCTCATCGTACGGACAAGCGGAGAAAAGCGATTGAGTAACTTCTGGCTTTGGCAGAGTACGTACAGCGAACTGTATTTTACGGACACTCTGTGGCCCGATTTCGACGGAAAGGAACTGGAGAATGCCGTGAAATATTTCGCGAATAGGGAGAGACGATATGGCGCTCTCAAGTGAAAAGACTCGGGAGCTTACCCTGCGGGGCGGAAGTTCGCTCGTCATCGTGGCAGGTACGCTGAGCGCCCTCTATGTAGGCGGTATGGTGTGGACTTTTTTCGCGTCCGCCGTGGCTCTGATCTCTCTAGCCGAGTTCTACGGGATGCTTTCCCGGAAGTTCAAGGTTTCCAAGGGGATTGGTTTCCTTACCTCGGGACTTATTATCTTCTCGGTATCGGAAGGAATCCACCCTGTCTCCCTTGTCCTCACGCTGAGCGTATCCGCTTTCGTGGTGCTTTTTGTAGAGATTATTCGAAGGCAGCTTCGAGGAGAGAGTTTTGCCATATGGAATATGGGGGGGACGATTTCGGGAATAGTGTACATCACGATTCCCTGGACCTTCATGATTCTGCTGCGCCGTCTTCCAGGAGGAGGGCTCTTGCTGCTGGCGATGTTCATCGCTACATGGAGCTGCGATGTCGCGGCCTACCTTATCGGGTCGCGTTGGGGACGTACGCTTCTCTGTGCCAACGTGAGCCCGAACAAAACGTGGGAAGGATTTTTCGGCGGCTTTTCAGCGGCATTGCTTGCAAGCGTGCTCTTGGCGTTCATACTTGAGATACCCCCGATTCCTTTTGTCTATGTGGGGATAATCTGCGGCTTCGCAGGACAGCTGGGCGATCTCGCGGAGTCGGTCATTAAAAGAGAAAGCTGGGTAAAGGACAGCGGTAATCTTATTCCGGGCCACGGGGGCGTGCTCGACAGATTCGACAGCACGCTGATCAACGGTCTGCTGGTTTATGTCCTTTTCGGGGTTATCCTGCGATGAAGAAGCGTCTTTTCGTCATCGGGTGTACGGGCAGCGTCGGCAGCTCCGTCCTCTCAGTGTGCCGGATGTTTCCCGAGCACTTCGAAATCGCGGCTCTGGCGGCTCGTTCTTCGATCGACCGGATGCTTTCCCTGGCGGAGGAGTTCTCCTGTCCCACGCTTGTTTTTTCCGACGCATCCGCCGCACTGCGAGCCCGACACGAACTCCGTTCCTTAGGAGCGCGCGCTGCTCGAAGGAGTGTCCTTTCAGGCGAACAGGGGCTTCTGGAGATGGCGTCGCACCCCGATATCGATCACGTGGTTTTTGCGTCTTCCGGAACAGGGGCAATCGGCGCTCTTATGGCCTCGCTCAGAAGCGGCAAGGATGTCTCGCTGGCAAACAAGGAGAGTATCGTCGTCGCCGGACCGTGGGTGCTCCCTCTGGCGCTTCGCCCCGATCAGATCCGTCCGTTGGATAGCGAGCACAATGCGATATGGCAGTGTCTTTCCGGTGAAGATCATCGTTTCGTGCGAAAGATATTCCTGACTGCTTCAGGCGGCCCTTTTCGCTCTTTTTCTCAAGAGGAGATGGAGCGCGTGACGCCTTCGATGGCTGTTGCGCATCCCGTATGGAACATGGGCGCTAAAATTAGTGTCGACAGCGCAACCCTGATGAATAAAGGGATTGAGATACTTGAAGCCATGTACCTCTTTTCTTTTTCCGCCGATCAAGTGGATGCGGTTATCTCTCCCAATCCCTTCATTCACGGGCTTGTGAGTTTTTCCGACGGGACCTTTCATATGTGCGCGTCCGCCCCTGACATGGGCATCCCCGCACTGTCCGCTCTTTTTCACCCTCTTCGAAGCCCTTGCGATAGAAAGAACACGCCGGTTTTGGATGGAATGAAGATATCTTTCGAGACGCCCGACGAGATCCGTTTCCCGTCTATTCGCCTGGCGCGCGAAGCGGCCCGCAGGGAGGGCGCGTATCCTGCGCTTCTGGTGGGAGCGGACGAGGTTGCCGTCGATCGATTTCTTTCTGGGAAGATCAGTTTCCCGAGCATCCCGCGCATCGTCGAGTCGGTGCTCGAGGAGTATACAGGACCTTCTCCCTCGACATTCGAGCATGCTCTGGATGTTCTTGAAGAGGGAAGACGGATGGCAGCGAAGGCGAGCGCACTTTTGGAAGAAAAATGACCGCCAAGGAGATAAGATAAATGGTAAGTTTGATTTCGTTTCTGCTGGTTATCGGTATTTGTGTTATTATCCACGAACTCGGGCACTATTTCACAGCGCGCGTATTCGATGTTCAGGTGCATGAGTTTGCTTTCGGCATGGGGCCTGTGCTTTTGCAGCGGCAAGGCCGCCATACAATATGGTCTTTCCGTGCGTTTCCCGTCGGCGGGTTTGTCCGCCTTGCAGGAATGGGAGAGGACCACGAGGAGGAAGTCGTTGAGGAGGGGAGAGGATTTTTCGACAAGGCTGCATGGAAGCGTTTCCTGATTCTGTCGAATGGCTCCGTCTCCAACATTCTTCTTGCGATGCTCCTGACGGTTTTCTTTCTCTCCGGTCACGGTGTGATCAACCTTGAAAGCACCGAAATCGGCGAGATTATGGAGGGATATCCCGCGCAGACGGCGGGTATTCTTCCCGGCGACGCCATTGTTGCCGTCAACGGCGAGCCTGTCGTTTCATGGCGGGAAATGTCCGAGAGGATTCGCTCTACGGCGTCCGAAGGTCCCGTTCATCTTTCGGTGCTTCGGAAGGAAGCGTCGCTTTCTCTGACGGTGGCAATTCTCCCGGATGCTCAAGGAATTCCGCTTCTGGGTATACGGCCCGCGATGCGCCGGTATCCCGTTCTCGAGGCTTTTTCATCCGCATTCGCTTATACGGTCGATATGACTGTCGAAATGGTGCGGGGGATTATCCGTTGGATTACGGGTGTTGAGAAAGTCGATGTCACCGGCCCCGTAGGTATTGCATCCATGGCCGGAGATGCCGCACGCAGAGGACTTTGGCCTTTTGTCACATTTCTCGCCTTGATCAATCTGAACCTGGGGCTGCTCAATCTTTTCCCCTTCCCCGCGCTTGACGGAGGGCGCCTCATCTTCACAGCCGGCGAAATGCTGCTTGGAAGACGCCTTCCGGCGCGGATCGAGAACTTTATTCATGTCTCCGGTTTTGTTTTGTTGATCCTGCTCATCGTCTATGTGACTTGGCAGGATATCCTTCGTTTTTTCTAGAGGAAGTGAAAACATGAGCTCTCGTCAGCTTGTTCTGCGTGGTCTCACAATAGGCGGCGAAGCGCCTGTCCGCGTTGAGAGCATGCTCAAGATTCCCCTCTCTCTTCCCGAGGAGTGTCTGGCCCAGTGCATTTCTCTGCATAAGGCCGGATGCGAACTTGTACGGGTTGCGTTCCCCTCCGTGGACCTTCGAGCAAATTTGGAGTGGTTGAACGACAGGGCTCCCGTCCCCCTTATGGCCGATATTCATTTCGACGGTGCGATTGCTCTTGCGGCTCTCGAATCGGGCATTCCTTCGATACGAATCAATCCCGGAAACATGGGGTCCTCGCACCTCCGAAGTATTGTAGCTTCCGCCAGAGAGAAAAAGGCTGTGCTCCGCATCGGCGCGAACGGCGGCTCTCTCTCTTCTTCCCAACTCGACGCGGCGGGCGGCGTTCGGTCCGACGCGCTTGCTTCGGCCGTGGAAGAGCAGCTCCGGATTTTGCTCGCCGAAGGCTTCGAGGACATTATTCTCTCGGCAAAATCGACCTCGGTCATGGAGACTGTACGGGCGAATACGCTGCTCGCTTCGAAGTATCCTGATTTTCCGATGCATATAGGCATCACGGAGTCGGGATACGGAAGGGACGGGCTTGTAAAAAGCGCTGCGGGGCTCTCGCTGCTTCTCGCCCAGGGCATCGGCAACACGCTCCGAATCAGTCTTACCGAAAAGCCGGAGGAAGAGGTGCTGGCTGGATATGCTCTTTTGAGAGCGCTTGAAATGCGTTCTCACGGAGTCACTATCGTTTCGTGTCCTACATGCGGACGAAGAAGGATCGACGTGCGCTCCATCCTGGAAAAATTAGAGCCTTCTTTTGCCGATCTACCGGATGCGCTTACCGTCGCGGTAATGGGGTGCGAGGTAAACGGTCCGAGAGAAGCGATGGACGCCGACTTCGGCGTTGCCGGTTCGCCCGGGGGAGCCGTCATCTTTAAAAAGGGGAAGATCCTGCGGGAAGTGTCGCTGGATGAGCTTCCCGGTGTTTTTGCCGACTTTGCTTGTAGTTCGGGTGCCGAACACCCGAGAAACTCATGCGAACATCTGAAAGGAGAATGATGTATCATGGCTCTCAATCTCAAAGGACGTAGTTTTCTCACGCTGATGGATTTTACTCCCGAAGAAATTTATTATCTTTTGGACCTTTCCGCCGATTTGAAGGCGAAGAAACGTTCCGGAATCCGAGGGACGGCGCTCCAGGGAAAGAATGTGGCGCTTATTTTTGAAAAATCTTCCACCAGAACGCGCTGTGCCTTCACTGTAGCGTGTATCGACGAAGGAGCCCACCCCGAATTTTTGAGCAAGAACGATATTCACCTGGGAGCGAAAGAGGATGTGAAGGACACCGCCCGGGTGCTTGGAAGAATGTTCGACGGCATCCAGTACCGTGGATTCAAGCAGTCGCTGGTAGAAGAGCTCGCCCAGTATGCCGGGGTTCCCGTATGGAACGGACTGACCGATGTGGACCACCCGACCCAGATACTTGCGGACTTTTTGACGATACAGGAGAATTTTGGAAAACAGCTCAAAGGGATCCGGCTTGTCTACTGCGGCGACGGACGGAACAACATGTCGAACGCCTTGATGATCGGGTGTGCGAAGCTGGGAATGCACTATGTCGTAGCCTCTCCAAAGGCGCTCTTCCCGGAAAAAGAGTTGCTTGCACGGTGTTCTGCGATGGCTTCGGGGACAGGCGGCTCCATCACTGTATTCGAAGATCCCTTCGAAGCGGTGAAAGGCGCGGATGCAGTTTACACCGACGTCTGGGTTTCCATGGGAGAAGAAGAGAAGAAGAAGGAGCGGCAAGAGTTGCTGACTCCATACCAAGTGAATATGAAACTCCTGAAGGCTTCCGGAAAGGATTCAACGATCTTCTTGCATTGCCTTCCCGCAGTGAAGGGACAGGAAGTGACCGAGGATGTTTTCGAAGCGCCGAATTCCAAGGTCTTCGACGAAGCCGAGAACAGAATGCACACGATCAAGGCTGTGATGGTGGCGACGATAGGGAATCAGTAACCGCGTCTCTCCGAGTACGAAGGGAAGGTGAAGCCAATGACTGAATCCACAAACTACAGGATCTTCCGGTGCGCCTCGTGCGGGACGGAGTTCCGTGTCGAGGGCGGCGGAAGTGTACGGTGCGCTTCGTGCGGGAGCAAGGTGCTTATCCTGGTCGAAGGCGAGAGCCTCTCCCGGAAAAAGTGTAGCGGATGCTCCGCGTCCTCGTGTTCAACCTGAGGCGTGTGAAATCGGGGCAGCGGTGCGCTGCCCCTTTCTCTTTTTTTAAAGGATGGCCGAGATGGACGGTTCGATACTCTTGACGCCTTTCAGCGTGCCGAGCGTCTCCACAAAACGGCGTATCGCTCCGGCGTCTCCCTTCAGCACAATGCACTCCAGGCAGTGATGATGATCGACGTGAACATGCGTCGTACAGATGATACTCTCGCCGTACTCATGTTGCAGCGCGGTGAGCGCCGCGACGATATCCTTTCCGTGATGATCGTACATCATGGTCACCGTCCCGTAGACAACCCCGGAACCGCTGATCCACATTTCTCGCGAGAGGCGTTCGCGAATGAGTTGACGCAGGGCCTCGGAACGGTTTGGCAGATTCTTTCTTTCGATGAAGGAGTCGAACTCCTCCAGGAGTGTGGATGGTACCGCGACGCCGAAACGGATCAATGAGTTCAAAAAAAACTCCTCCTTTATCTTTTTCCCCATGGAGTATAATAAACCAAAATTCCGTTCAAGGGGGCGCTTCCTTTGTGTCCATCTTCCGCCGCATTCGCGCTGAATGTGCCCGACGGGCAGTTTGTGAACTCCGCACGTTTCTTCCTTTTTTCTTCTTGCGCATCGGAAGAAGCGCTGTCGAACATCTCTTTGTCGAGGAGAGCGTTTTGTGCGGCGAGGAGCGAAACGCTCTCGGATGAACTGCTTGTATGCGACGATGGTGGAAACGTAGCGGCACGCTACCGCGGAATCAGCTCTCCGGAAGATGTTACGGTACAGCATGTTCTCTTTTCGACAGTTACTGTTCAAAATTTTCTCTGCGGTCTCTCCGGAGGAATGGATCTGCTCTTACCCGAACACAGCCGGGCGCTTGCGTTGTCGGGCGTCGAGGTATTATGCTGTTTTCCTTCCTCCGATGTCTTTGATGCGTTCCCTTTCGAGCAGATCGCACGCGTCAGGGCAGTCGAGAATCAGTTTTTTACCGCTCTTGTGCCGCCAGTGGGAGGACCAATTTCATGCTGGGGGCCGACAGGGACGCCCCTCGCTCCCTCCCTGACCGACTCCGGAGAGCTTCTCTTCGTTTTGCGCCGCGAATGCATTGTACACACGCGAAAGAAATATCCTCTTCGCTCCCTTCGAAAAAAACAACTTCGCAACGTACTTGCAGCCCTCTGACAAGAACGACTATGCTAAAATAAACAGGTTATGGATTTTCTTGCAGAAGAAGGTGGATGTGTCGATGTCGTACAAAAGCCGAGACGCCGCTCGCCTCGCGAGCTCCATTGAAGACTGGCTCACGCAAAAGGTTCGTACCGCGGGGGCCGTCGGAGGAATTGTCGGGCTGAGCGGAGGTATAGACTCCGCCGTCGTGGCCGCACTTTTAAAAAGAGCATTCGGTTCCGATATGCTTACAGTGCTGCTTCCGTGCGGAAGTAACCCAAAAGACAAAGAGGACGCTCTCCTCGTTGTCAAGGCGTTCGATCTTCCGTACAGGGAGGTTGACCTGTCGCCCGTGTACGATGTCTTCGTACAGGCCTTCGGAGAGCCTCTTTTACCGATGGCTTCGGCAAACATCAAACCAAGGCTTCGCATGAACGCTCTTTACGCCCTGGCGCAGACACGGCGATTCCTTGTATGCGGCACGGGCAACAAGGCCGAGATTCTCATGGGGTATTTTACCAAGTACGGAGACGGAGGCTGCGACCTTCTTCCTCTCGGAGATCTGCTGAAGTGCGAAGTCCGAGCGCTCGCCCGGTTTTTGAAAGTCCCGGATGAAATCATTGAAAAGTCTCCTTCGGCGGGGCTCTGGGACGGACAGACGGACGAAGGAGAGATGGGCATGACGTACGAAGAGATAGACGCCTATATTGCCGCTGAAAAGGGAGATGAAAAAGTCAGGACACGGATTGAGCATATGAAAAACGTGTCGGCGCATAAAAGGGCGATGCCGCCCGTGTGTATTCCATTCTGAGAGTGTATTTATTTTCCAGAGGAGTGATTTTCTTTGTCGGGACATTCTAAATGGGCGAATATCAAACATAGAAAAGGTGCGCAGGATGCGAAGCGCGGAAACCTTTTCCAGAAGCTTGTAAGAGCCATCATTATCGCCGCGAAAGAGGGCGGGGGCGATCCCTCGATGAATATGCGCCTGAAAACCGCCATAGAACGGGCGAAGGCCGTAAGCGTGCCTAACGACAACATAATGAGAGGGATAAAACGCGGTACCGGCGAAATCGACGGCGGGCAGTTCGACGAGATCCTCTACGAGGCGTACGGCCCGAACGGCGTCGCCATTTTAATAGAGATCCTCACCGACAACAGGAACAGAGCCGCATCCGAGATGCGCACCTTGCTCACCAGGAACGGCGGTTCACTGGGGGAAGCGGGAAGCGTCGCGTGGATGTTCGAGCGAAAAGGCGTCATTGAAGTTTCAGGAAAAGATCTTGACGAAGAGGCCTTGATGACGGTTGCGCTTGAGGCAGGAGCGGAAGACTTGCAAAATCAGGGCGACGGCTTTCTTGTATACAGCGAGCCGAGCATTTTCGGTCAGGTACGGGACGCTCTCGAGAAAGCAGGGTACGTTGTCACCAGGGCCGAGACCGAGATGGTCCCGAAAAATACCATCATGATAGAAAACAAGGAAAAAGCGCAGAAGATCTTGCGTCTGATGGATCTTCTTGAAGAGCACGACGACGTCCAGAATGCCTACGGCAACTTCGACATTCCGGATGAAATCATGGAAAGCCTGGATGCGTAAGCGTTGTTGAAGTGTATCGGGATCGACCCGGGGCTGGGCCGGATGGGAGTGGCGACGGTCCTCCAAGATGGTCGCACTTTCCGTCTTCTCTCCTGCGGGTGCATTGAAACATCGCCGGGTGAGGAGATCTCTTCCCGACTGGACACGATCTTCAGAAAACTCGGGGAGCAGATTGAAAGCTGCTCCCCTGATTTTATGTCGGTTGAAAAACTTTTCTTCGGAAGAAACATCACCACTGCGGAGTATGTGTGGCAGGCGCGCGGCATAGCGCTCCTCCTTGCAGCCCGCTACGCTCTTCCCGTCTTCGAACCGAAACCTTCTCAGATCAAGTTGACGGTTTGCGGATACGGGACGGCGCCGAAGGAGCAGGTGCAGAAAATGGTGCAACGACTCCTGGGGCTTCATGAGATCCCCAAACCCGACGACGCGGCCGATGCGATAGGAGCAGCGATTACCGGGTTTTCGCTTTTTGCGGAAAAACGGCGTATTTCCGCTGCAGGAGGCAATCATGCTTCGCTTTCTCGCAGGTAAGGTTCATTCGATTGTTGACAATGTCGTCGTGCTTGAAGTGAACGGTTTCGGTTTGGAACTCCTTTGTACCGGGCGTGCTGTTGCGTTGTGTTCCGAAGGTCAAGAAGCCATGCTGGTTACCTATCTGCATTTTTCGGAGGCGGGGCCGACGCTTTTCGGATTCGCGGACGATCGGGAGAGAACTCTTTTTCTGAAGCTCACCACGGTGAAGGGAGTCGGCGGAAAGATGGCGATGAATATTTTGAAGGCCGCGCCCGCGGAGCGTATCGTCTCGTGGATTCTTTCCTCCGATGTTGACTCCATGGTGAAGATTCAGGGGATAGGAAGAAAAACAGCGGAGCGCCTCTGTTTCGAGATGCGCCCTCATCTTACCGGAGAGGATGCTGAGATCCCCGGGGATGTGTATTCTTCCGCAGGCAAAAAGGTGGAGACGGCGATGGAGGCGCTTCGTTCGCTTGGTTTTGCGCCGGGAGAGGTAGGATCGGTTTTCCGGAAACTCAAAGAGTCCGGACTTCTTGAAGGAGACGATCTTACCGAAGAAAAAATACTGCGCCTTGCCCTGAAGGAATTGAAGCGCAACTGAGGTGATGATCAGTGACGGAAGAAAGAAAGCGCTTCCTGGATCCGAACGACGAACCCGGAGAGGATGAAAACTCGCTCCGCCCGCTCTCTTTGCACGACTTCCTCGGACAGGAAAAACTGAAGGAAAAGCTCTCTATTTTTATCGAAGCCGCATGCAAACGAGGGGAGGCCTTGGATCACACCCTCTTTTACGGCCCCCCGGGGCTGGGCAAGACCACCCTCGCAGGTATCATCGCTCGGGAGATGGGAGGGCAGTTGCGTGTGACAACGGGGCCTTCTTTGGAAAAAACCGGGGATCTCGCGGCGATTTTGTCGAACCTTGAACCGAACGACGTCCTTTTCATCGACGAGATCCACAGGCTTCCCTCGAACGTGGAAGAGATTCTGTACCCTGCGATGGAGGACTACGCGTTGCACATCATCGTGGGAAAGGGCCCGTTGGCGAACAACATATGCCTGACGCTTCCGCGGTTTACCCTTGTTGGTGCGACGACGCGGCTCGGATTGCTCACGTCGCCTCTTCGTGCGCGTTTTGGTATAGTGGAACAACTCTCTCTCTATTCCGAAGAAGAACTCCGGAGTATCGTCGTTCGCGGCGCCAGGGTGCTCGGTGTTGCGATACATGACGATGCGGCCCTTGAGATCGCCAGGCGTTCGCGAGGCACGCCCCGTATCGCGCTTCGCCTTCTCCGCAGGGTCCGCGATGTCGCGGAGGTCCGCGCTCTTGCAACCGTCGACAGTGCGACGGCTTCTTCAGCGCTCAATATGCTCGGGTTGGACGACCTCGGGCTTGACGAGGGCGATAGAAGAATTCTCAAAGTGATCGTGGAACTCTTCGACGGCGGACCTGTCGGGCTTTCAACCCTTGGTGCGGCGATCAACGAAGAGACGCAGACGATCGAAGATATCTACGAACCTTTTTTAATCCAGCAGGGACTCCTTGAGAGGACTCCCCGGGGACGAAAAGCGACGAAAAATAGCTGGGTATATCTTGGAAAAACGCCTCCGACCGAGGGGAACGATCAGTGGCAGCTGCATCTCCCTGTCGAGGAGGAGGCGGAAGCGTGAGACCTTCGGGATTCCTCTTGATGGTCCCGGATGGATGAAACTAAAAATGGGGGTATGCCAATGTCCTTGTTGAGAAAAGGATGTTTTTTGCGCCGAACTCTTCTTCTGGCCTCGCTTCTGAGTGTTTTCCTGCTGCCGGAGACGGTTTTCGCCCGAAATGTATCTGTCGGTCTTTCCATCGGACAGTCAACTGTTTCGGTCTCTTCCGCCTCCGCTCTCACCGCAACGGACGGCAGCGGAAAAAAACATGCGTTGGGCACAACCGCGGTATTCCATGTCTCAGGAGCGAACAGTGTTGTCGTGGGAAACCGCACGTTGCGCCTCCCGGTAAGTCTCTCTTCGCGCCACCCGCTTTCATTTAACAAAAGACGATATAGAGGCGCGTTTCGTCTGGTTTCTTCAGGCTCGGGGATAACGCTTTTGAACGTCCTCGACCTTGAGGAGTACCTTCGAGGGGTGCTCAAGATGGAGGTGAATCCTGCGTGGTCCCTGGAGGCCCTCAAGGCGCAGGCGGTTATCTCGAGAACGTATGCGCTTCGAAGCGTTCTTCAGAACAGGGGAAAAGGGGGGTACGACCTCGGCGACACCGTTATGTCGCAGGTGTACCGCGGGATGAACGCTGAAGATCCGAAGACCGACCAGGCTATACGCGCAACAAAGGGAATGGTGTTGAAATACGGCGGAGAGATTGCGTTTACGCCGTTTCACTCGCATAGCGGGGGCGCTACCGCCGATGTGTCGACGGTCTGGGGCGGAAATATGCCGTACCTCAAGGGAGTCAATGAGGATTTTCGGACGGAGTCTCCTCATGAGACATGGGAGGCGCGTCTTTCTGCTGACCAGGTCGAGGAGGCCCTCCGTTCCGCAGGGGTCAACGTAGGGCGTCTTCAGGAGCTTCGTGTGGAGCAGTCCGATTCGTTCGGCAGGGCGACCACGCTACGCGCTATCGGGACAAACGGAAGCCGGACGCTCAAAAGCCATAGCTTCCGTATGGCGGCTGGGAGCACTGTTATTCGAAGCACGCTTTTTTCCATTGCGTCAGCAGGCTCCGGTTCCCAGGCTCCGGTTCCCATTGCTCCGCTTGCTCCGCGCCCTCGGTCGAATACGGTTCCACCCGCGTCTCCCGGAGGATCCGACGTTCCCTCGTCGCTGACGCCGATGAGCGCAGCGGAAGAGCGACAACTGACAGACCTTACAGAGCAGGGAGTTTTCAACGCCGAAGAGCTGATGGATATGCTGCTCAATCCGGAAAAGCGAAAGGGATATCTTATTCGAGCACTCCGAACTGTTCGTCCGGGCGTCCCCGTACAGCCTCAACCGCAACCTGTCGGTCCGGCCTCCGGTCAGTTTCTTTTTCGCGGCAAAGGGTGGGGGCATGGGGTCGGACTCTCGCAGTGGGGGGCGAAGGCGCTTGCGGATCAGGGGTGGGATTTTAAAAAGATTCTTTCGTTCTATTATCCGGGGACGAAACTTGAAGGGATGTAGACCTCGTTTATGCAGACCGTCGATCTTTTCGACATTGAGTCGTACAATTATCTATTGCCGGAGGAACTCATCGCACAAAACCCTGCAACACCCAGAGATTCTTCTCGGATGTTGGTTCTGGACCGTTTTTCGGGCAAGATGGCGCACCGCCGTTTTTTCGATTTGCGGGAGTTGCTGAAGCCGTCCGATCTCTTGGTTCTCAACGACACGCGCGTTATTCCTGCGCGTCTGCGAGGAAGCAAGCTTCCCGGAGGAGGGAAAGCGGAGGTGCTCCTGCTGAAATCGCTCAACACGGAGTGGACCGAGTGGGAGGCCCTCGTCAAGCCCGGCCGCAGGCTTCGCTCCGGAACGGGAATCATGCTCTCGGATGGTACGGTGATTACTGTCGGCGAACGTTTTGAAGGTGCGGAAGGGGTACGGAAAGTTTCCTTTCCTCAAGGCGTCCCGGTTCTTTCATTGCTGACGGAAATCGGGGAGACGCCTCTTCCTCCGTATATCACCCGCTCCACTGCGCCTCGTTCGGCATATCAGACGGTCTTCGCCGCACGGGACGGTTCAGCGGCGGCGCCGACTGCGAGTCTCCATTTCACCGAGGAGCTTCTGGAAGAACTCAAACGGGAGATCGGTCTTTCGATCGCCTGGGTGACGTTGCATGTCGGGCTCGGGACATTTCGGCCCGTTCAGTGTTCGGATATTCGCAAACATAGTATTCACGAGGAGTATTGCGTGCTTCCTCCGGAGACGAAAGACCTTGTCGAGGAGACGAAAAAGCGGGGAGGCAGGGTGATCGCCGCAGGAACGACGGTTGCCCGGACCCTTGAATCAATGTCCGCCGAGGGGGGAAGAATGCGCTGGGGCGAGATGAATACCCGACTTTTTATTTATCCGGGGTTTGAGTATAAAACGGTTGACGCCCTGGTGACGAATTTTCATCTTCCCAAAAGCTCGTTACTGATGCTTGTGGCCGCTTTTGCCGGTTATGAACCGGTAATGCGCGCATACGAGACCGCCGTTTCGATGAAATACCGTTTTTTCTCGTTCGGGGACGCGATGTTCATCTGTTAGCGTACGCGGCCTGGACGAGACTCTTCGGGAGGTGAATGTCATGTGGTACTGGGAGTGTTTTACGCCTCACCCTCCGGTGATTATCCCGGAGGTCGGCAAGGGAAGAGAACTCGACGCTTCTCGGACGATCGAAGGGATGAATACCCTTTCCTCCCTTGCGAGCACGAATCCGCCTGACACCATTCTTCTGCTCTCCCCGCACGCGCCTTTTTCAGGAGGGCTTACGATATCCCTGGCCGAGCAGTATTCGGGCGACTTTGCACGGTTTGCGGCCTCTCGGACCGGTCTTTCATTGAGAGGAGCCGCGGCGGAGGGCGAGCGTCTTGCTCGCATTCTGGAGGAGACGTTCCCTGTAATAACAACCTACCGAAAGGAGTCTCC
Organism: Synergistales bacterium Syner_01; assembly: GCA_001604435.1. Lineage (GTDB taxonomy): Bacteria > Synergistota > Synergistia > Synergistales > Aminobacteriaceae > JAAYLU01. The sequence goes on along the minus strand of LVBO01000051.1, from coordinate 1,536 downwards.
GCTTGATCACGGGAGCCTCGTGCCTCTTTTTTTCCTCCGGAAGAGGGGCGTTTCTCTTCCTTCGCTTGTTGTCGCGAACCCGATAGGGCTTTCCCCTTCAGAGGCGTACCGCTTGGGACAGGCTCTTCCGCATGCGCCGCTTCAAGGAAGTTGGGCGCTTGTCGCAAGCGGTGATCTTTCGCACAGGGTAACCCCCGATGCTCCGGCCGGGTTTTCCCCTTTCGGGCGCGAGTTCGACGGCATGATCGTCGAAGCGTTTCAGTCGAACGATCCGGGGGCTCTTCTCGCTCTTGGAGAACGAGAAATGGATGAAGCGGGAGAATGTGGATTACGCTCCGCGCTTCTTTTCCTCGGGTTGGGCGAGAAGCGGCAAATACGGAGCCTCTCATACGAGGCTCCCTTCGGCGTTGGGTATGCGACTGCCTTCGCATCGCTGCACTGCGCGCCGTTGCTGGCGCGATCAGCCCTCTCCGAAGGTGTGCGATTCGGAAGGGAGGCGGCCGAAAAAGCAGCGGCGCGATTTCTCGATTTTCCGGAGCTCCAAGAAAAGGCGGCGTGTTTCGTCAGCTTGAAAATCCGATCACACGAAACGAAAGAAGAACAACTGCGCGGATGTATCGGAACGATTCTTCCTTCCTATTCTTCGCTTCTTGAAGAGATTGTGGAGAACACGCTTGCCGCGGCGCAGCGCGACCCCCGTTTCATGCCTGTTACCCCGGAAGAGCTCGAGAACATTTCTCTTTCTGTCGATATACTTTCAACTCCCGAGCCGGTGTCCTCTCTCGACATGCTCGATCCGCACAGGTTCGGCGTTCTCGTCGAAAAGAACGGGAGGCGAGGTGTATTGCTTCCCGACCTGGAGGGAGTAGATACTGTCGAACAGCAGCTTTCAATAGCCGCCCGGAAAGCGGGCATACTTTCTTTGGAGAGATCGTCCATCTCCCGTTTTAGTGTTCATAGGCTCAAGGAGGATGCGGAGTGAAGAACGCGGAAGAGGTGAACGAAACATTCCGTGAGGCCGAATGGTGGCGCTTCGAAGGGAAAAACGTGCGATGCATGCTCTGTCCTCATGCGTGTCTCATTTCTCCGGGAGAGCCAGGGCGTTGCGGTGTGCGTATCCACGTAACGGGAGAAGGCCTTCGCTCCTCGAATTACGGTTTGGCGGCCTCCCTCGCGCTGGATCCCATCGAAAAAAAACCTCTCTATCACTGGAAGCCGGGAACCTCGGTGCTGTCGCTGGGGTCGGTAGGGTGTTCGATGCACTGTCCCTTTTGTCAAAACTGGCGGCTTGCGGAGTGTTCACCGTCCGTCTCGTTGCACAGGATCGACCCCGAAGACCCGGTGCGCCTCGCGATGCAGCACGGAGCGCCTTCCGTTGCGTTCACCTATAATGAGCCGTTGACATGGTTCGAGTTTCTCAAAGATTCCTGTCGCTTCCTTCGAGAAGAAATGATCCCCGTCGTTCTGGTCAGCAACGGCATGATCAACGCAGCTCCGCTGGAAGAAATCGCTCCGTATATCGCCGCGGCGAACATC
>LVBO01000050.1 GCA_001604435.1 Synergistales bacterium Syner_01 | reverse complement strand
GCTTTCGAGGGCGAGCTTTTCTCCGATCGTCCATCTGGCTTCCTCCGGCCCCTCGATCGTGACGATTACGGAACCCGTGCGGGCATACGCCGCCGATATGGTCGCGATGCCGCCGGAACCGACCGCGACGTTCGTGTCCTTCGGTTTCTGCCACCCCTCGACGTCCGTGAAAGAAATGGTGTAGTCGCCGGGAACAATTCCTTCACGAAGAGTCCCGCCGGGGAATTCCCCTTTGCCGTTGATGTTCCATCGGGCTTCCTTGGGGCCGTCGATTTCCGCCCGAATGGAACCCGTCAGTTGGACGTATGCCGCGGCCGCCTTCGCGCCGCTTCCGTTGCTGATTTTCACCGGAATGCTCTCAGGAGCCTTCCAGCCGACGAGGTTATTGAAGACAAGCGTCGCGTCGCCCTCGGCAAGAAGCATCGTTTCCCCGGAGATTCTCCACGTTTTCCCTCCGTCGGCACTCCAGCGCGCCCCCGCATCAAGCGCTCCTTCAGGCGAGATGACGACTGAAATCGTGCCCCATCCCGCTAGCTCGCCGTCCGCGCTTTCCGGCTTCGATGCGAACGGTCGGCTGGAAACGGAATCTTCGGGCGTTGCAGGGGGGGCCGCCCGAAGAGCCGCAGCAGCGCTTTCATCGTCGATTTTCGGCCGCTGTGCGGGATCTTCCGATTCGGCGCAGGCTACACAAGAAAAAGAAAACAAAAGGAGGTACAGAACAACAACAACCAACCCAAGCCTGGAACATTTTCTCGCAGCGTTTTTTTTACGTGCCGGCATTCGCTCATCCCCTTCCGATGTCGGCTGAACATGAACAGCTTCCAGAGAGACTTCCCCGGTTAGTCAGTGTACGACGACGGAATACGCCTGTCAATCGGAATCGGGTGCTTGCCCGCGAACGAAAGAAAAAACGCAAATCCTTCCCGCGCCTGGATGGATGATTCCCGGGGGAGAAGGACTTGCGTCCGTATGCGATAGAGCGGAAAGCGGAAGAAGCGCCGGGAAGCGTTACGCCCTTTTTCGCCTCAGAAGGAGAAGCGGAAGAAGCAACGTCGCGAAAACGGCGCTTCCGGCGGTCGTTCGGCATCCGCCGCTCCCGCCGCCTCCGTGAGTGGGAGCAGGATCGTCAGGGTCGTAGTATTCGAAGGCCCCCATGTCGACCCCCGAGCCTCGCGGACGGGAGATGCCGCGCTGGTCCAAAGCCGGTACCTGGATAACGCCGGCGACCCTTGTCCCCACTGTCAATCCCGCGTCGATCGCGGGGCTTTCCTCGTCGAGCGCGCAGGTATGAGTATCTCCTCCGTTGTTTGCAAGGCCGGCAAGCCGGGGATCCCGGTCGATGTTTCCCTCTCCGCTGAAGCCCCCTTCGACGACGCTGTAGGTGATCGTGGTTGTTCCGCCCTCCATTCTGACTTCCGTGCCGTTGCCCCAGAGGATGGAGTTGGCGATGACGGGGCTGCCTGCGACGTTGAACAGCGCGCCTCCCATCGACGCCCTGTTCGCTCTGAACGTAGCGTTGACGACGATGGGGCTGCTTGCGTCGTTGAGCAGCGCGCCTCCGTACTCCGCCGCCCTGTTCTCCGAAAACGTGCAGTTCACGACGATCGGGCTGCTGTCCCAGTTGGCGACGGCCCCTCCTCTGTTCGCGCTGTTTTCGGCGAATGTCGATTTTTGAATGGACGGGGTGCTTTTATGGTTGAAGAGCGCGCCGCCGT
>LVBO01000489.1 GCA_001604435.1 Synergistales bacterium Syner_01 | reverse complement strand
CCGAAGGCCGAGTTCGCCTTCTCCGTCCCCGCCACGCTCTGGAAGAGCATGCACGCCGGAGCGCCCTGTCGCACGGCCTCCATCTGCGTCGTCACGTGCGACAGCACGCAGTTCTGCGTCGGGATGTTCCACTTCCTGATGAAGTCCCACGAAAGCTGCAACAGCCTCTTCGTGTTCTCCATCGAGTCGTCCACCGGGTTGATTCCCACCACCGCGTCGCCGCTCGCGTAGGCGAATCCCTCGCGCATCGACGCCAGAACGCCCTCCGAGTCGTCCGAAGGGTGATTCGGCTGGATGCGGTAGGAGAGGGTTCCCGGCAGGCCGACCTCCGTGGCGCACGTCCCGCTGATCTTCATCTTGCTCGCCGCGTACACCAGATCCATCGCGGACATCAGCTTCGCCGCGCCCGCGATCATCTCGGAAGTCAGACCGCGCCCCATGCGCTTCAGATCGTCTCCCGAAGTCTTATGGTCGAGAATGCGCTCGCGCAGCTCCCCGACCGTCCACGACTTGATCTCCCGGTAGACGGCCTCGTTCACGCCGTCCTCGATCGTCCGGGTGACCTCGTCCTCCTCGTAGGGTACGGCCGGATTGTTCCGGAGGTCCTCCAGCGTCAGGTTGCTCAGCACGTACTTCGCCGCGATCCGCTCCGTAGAGCTCGACGCGCCGATGCCGAGCAGCGTATCCCCGGACTTCTCTTCATTGGCCTTCGCCAGCACGTCCTTCAGGTCGCGGAACGACCAGGCGGTTCCTCCAAGAACAGTCTTCAGTTTCATGCCTCTCCCCCCATTCCGAAAAAGCCGGAAAGAACCCGCCTACCGTACGAAAAGAGATGCATCCCCGGCCTTCTTCGTCAGGAAGCCGTTCTCCAGGATTCCCCACTTTTCGAGCCATTTCTCGAACTCGGCGATGGGACGGACCCGAAGCAGTTGGCGGAGCGCCGCCGTCTCGTGGTAGCCGGTGCACTGGTAGTTCAGCATGACGTCGTCGCCGTGGGGGATGCCCATGAAGTAGTTGCACCCCGCCGAGGTCAGCAGCACGGCAAGATTCTCGATGTCGTTCTGGTCGGCCTTCATGTGGTTGGTGTAGCAGGCGTCGCACCCCATCGAGATGCCCGTCAGCTTGCCCATGAAGTGGTCCTCCAATCCCGCGCGGATGACCTGGCGGCTGTCGTACAGGTACTCGGGGCCGATGAAGCCGACGACGGTGTTCACGATGAACGGCTTGAAGCGCTTCGCGAAGCCGTAGCAGCGGGCCTCCAGCGTCACCTGGTCGGCCCCGAAGTGCGAGTCGGACGACAGCTCGGAACCCTGCCCCGTCTCGAAGTACATGAAGTTGGGGCCTACGGAGGTTCCCTGCTTCGCAGCCAGCTCCATCGCCTCGGTAAGGAGGGCGGTGGAGATGGCGAACGCCTCGTTCCCCTTCTGGGAACCGGCGATGCTCTGGAAGAAGAGGTCGGTGGGGGCGCCCTGGCGGACGGCCTCCATCTGGGTGCTCACGTGGGCAAGGACGCAGATCTGCGTGGGGATTTCATACTTTTCCTTGAGTTCCTGGAATTTGAAGAGGACCTTTTTAACGTTGTCGACCGTGTCGTCGACCGGGTTCAGGCCGATCACCGCATCGCCGACTCCGTAGGAGAGGCCTTCGAAGATGGACGTGGTGATGCCGTCGATGTCGTCGGTGGGGTGGTTGGGCTGCAGACGGGCCGAAAGGGCGCCCGGCAGTCCGATGGTGGTGTTGCAGTGCGCCTGGACACGAATCTTGCTCGCCCCGTAGACGAGATCGAGGTTGGTCATCAGCTTCGCCGTGGCAGCCACCACTTCGCTGGTGATTCCGCGGCTGACCCGCTTGATATCGTCTCCGGAAGTTTCGTTGCAGAGAATCCACTCGCGCAGCTCCGAAATGGTCCAGTTGGCTATTTCGGCGTAGATCCGCTCGTTCACGTCGTCCTGAATGACGCGGGTGACTTCGTCCTGCTCGTAGGGGACCACCGGATTGTTCCGGAGATCCGCGACGGTCAGGTTCGCGAGCACGTGCTTCGCCGCGATCCGCTCCTCCATCGACTCGGCGATGATTCCGGCGAGGCGGTCGCCGGACTTCTCCTCGTTCGCCTTGGCAAGAACCTCTTTGACACTTTTGAACTGGTACACGCGACCAAAGAGCTTGGTTTTGAGGTTCACCGTCATTTCACCTCCAATGTGTTTTCATGCGCCCCCGCGCGCCGGAACATCCATTCGGCCCGCGGACGGATACGTGCAGCCGGCGATGCTCCTCCGCGGAGCATGCGGCATCCGTCGAAATTTCCGAACCACCTCCTTGCGAACAGATTCGCACTCCGGCGAACACACAACGCCTCCCGCCCTCGGGGTAAATGCGCAAAAAAAAAGGACTCGGACGCATCCGCGCAAAACACCGGCGTCGCCGCCGACGTTCTCCGCAAATGGCCTCAAGTCCCCGCAAGGCGTTTCTGCCCGATGCGCGCGATCGGTCTCCTGGCTTGCCGTCATCCTCCGCCGCTCCTTCCCGGGCGCTCCCGGTGGATCGATCCCCGCGACTTCGTCAGGCGTACAGTGGCGGGCCCGCGCCGGATTCTTACCGGCTTCCCGAGCATCGCACGCACCTCGACAAAAAAACAAATAAAAGGCAACCTTTGCAACAACAACAGCGTATATCATGAAAAGGACAATGTCAACCGTTCTCTTCGAAGAGTGGCGAGAAGAACGACTTCATGAGCTACTTTTCCCTTTAAATTAAAAACATATCCATGCGGATCCGGGCACGACGGAGAGGAAGAGCGGAGATCCTCGAAGAAATTTTGCCGTCCTGGGGTTTTCTTGCTTCCGGCGCTTGACAAGTTTCGGAATGGAGCGTATTATCCTCCCCAACTTAAACCGATTCGAAAGGAGGTTCCCGCACTATGACCAATGCGAAAAAGATCCGCGCGGCAGTTCTGTTCGCATGTGCAACGACGATGACTAGCGGCGACCCTCCTGGAGCGGTCGGCGCTTAGTACCACGTGCGCGATAGCTTCAGCCGGGGGTCTTCGTAGATGAAGACGCCCGGCTTTTTTTGTACGCATAAGGGAGGTCGGCGGTTGTGTGGAAAGAAGGAGAAGGAGTAGTGCTCAAATTCGGCGGCTCGTCCGTGGCGACGCCCGAGCGGATTCGCGCCGCGGCGCGGCGGGCCGCTTCCTTCGCCCGACAGGGGCGCAGGACGGCGGTCGTCGTCTCCGCCATGGGAAAGACCACCGACGATCTTCTGGGGCTGGCGAGAGCGACCGCTCCGTCGGCGACCGACCGGCGCGAGCTGGACAGACTGCTGGCCACGGGGGAGCAGCAGTCGGCCGCGCTGCTCGCGATGGCCCTCTCCGCCGAAGGGTGCCCGGCGCGCTCGTTCAGCGGCGACGAGGCCGGTTTTGTCGCCGAGGGCGCGTGGGGAGAGGGACGCATCCTCTCGGTCGACCCGGCGCGGATCGAGGCGGCCACAGCGTTCGGGCACGTCGCCGTGATCACCGGCTTTCAGGCGTCCACGCGGGACGGAGAGACGATCACCCTCGGGCGCGGCGGCTCGGACCTTTCCGCCATCGCCCTGGCCGCGGCCCTCGGGGCGGCCGAGTGCCGCATCTTCACCGACGTCGACGGCATCTACACGGCGGACCCGCGCGTGGTGCCCGGCGCGGTCAAGCTCGACCGGATCCCCTGGGACGAGTGCCTCGAAATGGCCTTCTGCGGCGCCGCGGTCATGCAGGCGCGCAGCATCGAAATGGCGGGCAGGATGAGCATCCCCCTGTGCGTCGCATCCAGCTTTCAGGAAAGCGAGGGAACATGGATCATGGAACGAAACGTGGACGAAGCCGTCTTTATCAGGTCGGTCGCATCCGACGACGACCTTGCGGTGCTCACCGTGGAGGGGCGTACGGTCGAGCGCGAATTGATGGACGCGCTCTCCGGAGAGGGCATCCGCACCACCGCGATGGTGGGCGCGGACGGCGCATCCTTCCACATCGAAGGGGCGCGCCTCCCCGAGGCCGTCGAAATCTGCCGGAAGCTGGCCGGATGCAGCGTCTCGGTCAACGAAAAGCTCTCCCGAGTCTCCGTCGTCGGGCCGGGCGCCGGGAATCACCCCGAAGTGTGCCGCGCCATGCTCGGCATTTTGGCCGAGATGGGCGCCACCGTCCACCTGCTCACCTCGTCGGCGCTCTCCGTCACCTGCGTCGTGGACAGGGACCGCTCGGCGGAGGCCGTCCGGGCGCTTCATGAAGAATTCATAGGAAAGAAAGGGGTATTCCAATGCGCATAGACTCTTCTTTGGGACTCTGCTTCATCGGCTTCGGCAACGTCGGGCAGGGGCTCGCCCGCATCCTCGTCCGCAAGGAGCGGGAACTCGCGGAGCGCTGGGGCTTCGCCTTCCGCACCGTCGCCGTCGTCACCCGCACCAGGGGCGCGGCCCTCTCGTCCGACGGGCTTTCGCTCGCGGACCTGCTCGCCCGCGTCGAAAGGGGCGAACCCGTCGGGAACGAACGCATCTCCCCCGTCGAGGCGGCCCTCCTTCCGGAGACCGATATCGTCCTCGACGTCACGCCCACCAACCTGATCAACGGCGAGCCGGGGCTGTCGCTCACCCGCGCCGCGCTCGGGTCGGGGCGGTCCGTCGTCAGCTCGAACAAGGGCCCCGTCTCCCTCGCCCTCGCAGAGCTGAAGGAGCTCGCCCGAGCGAGGGGCGCGCACTACCGCTTCGAAGGCTCCGTGATGAGCGGCACCCCGTCGCTCAACCTCGCCCTCGAATCGCTCGCGGGGTGCGACGTGCGCGAGGTGCAGGGGATCGTCAACGGC
>LVBO01000488.1 GCA_001604435.1 Synergistales bacterium Syner_01 | reverse complement strand
TGCAAGGTCGGCCTTGAAGTTGGTGACCAGGCGGAACGAGGCTCGCTCCCATGCGGTCGCCTCGCCGTACTCGTCGAGCGCGCTCTGGCCGATGAGCGGTTCTTTCTCCTTCCGGTAGAGAATGGCGGAAGGAATGCCGTCCCTTCCGTCGCCGAAATCTACGCTCGTCGGCGACGGGTCGTCCCCCGGACACTTGGAGAGATACGTCTTCGTGGTGCCGAAGTCCACGCCCAGAACCGGTCGCACGATCATGAACGCCGCACCTTTCGGACGAGCCCCTTCGCCAGCAGCTCGCCGTTCCGGAAGAGCGGCTCGCGCTCCACGCGCACCGCATCGCCCGGTTCCACCGCGCCGAAGGGCGTGAAATTTTCCGCGGCCTCTTCGCTCCATCGGAAGAGAACCGCCGGATTCTCATCGGAGTAGCCCAGATTGCGCACCTCCGCGGCAAGCTCCGAAACGCCCGCGGTCAGATCGTCGCAGCAGGCTCCCACAAGAGAGAGGATTCTCGACGCGAGAAGGGGAAGCGCCTCCTCCTCGTCCTTTTGCAGAGGAGCGGACGGCGACGCCGCGAGCAGGGCGACGCGCGCCGCCCCCTCGGTCCATGATGCAAAGGCCCGGCGAACCGACTCCTCGTGCCGCTTCCGGTCGAAGCGGGTTTCGCGTCCCCCCAGGAGCAGAAGGACGACAAGAAGCAGCGGGAAAAGCACGAGTCCCTTCAGCGAGCCGCTCTTTCCGCGAAGAAGCGACCATCCGTTGGAGAAGATCGCTCCGCCGCCGAGGAAGCGGATCGCCTCCCGTACGGTCGCGAGCCCCAGCATGGCGGCCAGCAGCAGGAGCAGCTTCCGGCTGCGGGGGAGCAGGAGCGCCGCAAGGGTCCCGAAGAGCGCGCCGAGCGGAGCGCCGATGAAGACCCCCGCAGCCCGGTTGTCGAGGAGAATCCAGGTAAGGGCGGGCAAAAACGCCATGCCGGCGATCGTTCCGAAAGCGGCCGCCGCCGCAGCCCGAAGGGGAGGGATCTCGGAGATCAGCTCGGGCTCCGGAAGGATGAGCGCGGGAAGACGTTCCTCCATACGCAGCAGAAGCAACGAGCGGCGTTCCGGAGGGGGCGGTTCGTCGACGACGGAATCGAGAAGCGCCGGAAGCAGCTCCTCCGAAGCCGCAGCCTCGGCCCTCCGGACGGCGCTTTCGACGGCGCTCCGCTCCGGAACGCCGTTCGGCGGCAAGTACGCGAAGTAGACGTCGACTCCCTTTTCGACGGCGCGCCGACGGAGTTCCTCTTCTTCTTTGGTTGTAATCACAGGCGTTTTTCTTCTCCTGCCCATCCGAACGCACCCTCTTTTCCTCTTGATTCCAATAGAGTAGCGCCTCGGCCGTCGAAGAGCAAGCGTTTTTCGGCCGAGGGTACGGGAAATGATGTATCATGGTATACGCGCTTCTACGCGGCATCCGCGAAAGGCGCGACAGAGAGGAGTGTACTGAGAATGAGAACGGAAACGCTTCGGAGAGGAACGAGATTCGGCGTCATACTTTTCTTATGCGCGGCTGCGTTTCTTGCGGCTTTCGGACAGGCGGCCTTTGCCTCCACCTTGACGGTGCGCGTTCTCGACGTCGGGCAGGGGGATTCGATCTTCGTAGGTTTTCCCGAGGGCGGCGCGATGCTCGTCGACGCGGGAACCGCGGAGGCCGGGCCGAAGGTCGTCGAGACGCTCCGTTCGCTCGGCGCCGAAAAGATCGACATCCTCGTCGCAACGCACCCGCACTCGGACCACATCGGGGGTATGCTCGCCGTTCTGGACGCCTTCTCCGTCGGCAAGGTATGGGACAGCGGATATGTTCACGGAACGCGGACACAGCAGCTCTTCTTAAAAGCGGTGCTCGACCGGAATATTCGTTTCGGACGGCCGAAGGCGGGGTTTTCGGAGGAGTTCCAGGGCGTGCTTATTGAAGTCCTGGCGCCGGTGAAGCCGATCTCGGGGACCAACTCCGACGCGAACAACAATTCGATCGTTCTCCGTCTCTCCTTCGGCGAGGTCTCCTTCCTGCTGACGGCCGACATGGAGAAGGAGCAGCGTCGTACGGTCCGGAGGTTTCCCGAGACGACGGTGCTGAAGGTTGCGCACCACGGCTCGCACAACGGCACGGACGCGCGATTCCTCGAAATGCTCCGTCCGAAGCTCGCCATCATCTCCTGCGGCGCGGAGAACCCGTACGGACACCCGCACCGGGAGGCTGTGGCGCTGCTGGAAGAGGCCGGCGTCGATCTGTTCACGACGATAGGGGGCGACGTGGTCGTCGAAACCGACGGAGTTGCGTTCGCCGTGCGAAAAGCCGTTGCACCGGAGAAGCCTGAAGCGGCAGGCGCCGACCCGATTATAGGCAATCGCTCGAGCAGAGTGTTCCATGTATCCTCGTGCGACGGTCTCCCCTCGGAAAAGAACCGTGTCTACTTCAAGAGCGCGAAGGAAGCGGAAAAAGCCGGATACCGGCCGTGCGGGAGGTGCGTTCAGTGAGGGCGTTCATCGATTCGATCCATGAAGG
>LVBO01000487.1 GCA_001604435.1 Synergistales bacterium Syner_01 | reverse complement strand
CCGTCTGGATGGCGCACCGGGTGGTGCCGCTGAACGCGAACGGCTACGGCCGGATCATCGAGAGCAGCATCGAGGGGGCCTTCCGATTCCACCGTTCGATTCTCGAGAGCGACCCGCTGACGGTCGCCGGTCGTCGATTCGAGGCGCTTCCGTTGACACGCCCGGACCTCAACATCGTCGTCTACGCCTTTCACGAGATCGGCAACGGCAGCCTGGAAGAGATGAACCGTCTGAACCAGGCGATCTACGAGCAGTGCTCCTACAAATCCGGGCCGCTCTACATCAGCGACTTCATCACGTCGAAGACCTCGCTGACCGAAGAGGAGTACGGCGACGCCCCTCTCTCCTTCGTGAAACGCTTCGGTATCGAGGAGAAGGAGTGGAGGAGCTGCGGAAGCGTCTACGTCCTCCGCTCGTGCATCCTCACTCCTTACTTGGTGAACAACACCACCTACGAGATCTACTGGGGAAACTTCATGCAGTCCATGGAACGGGCGATACGGCGGCTCTACGAAGCTTAGAAGCTGTTGATCTCGTTCAGCGCTCTGATCTCGTCCCGCACGAGCGTCCGTATGCGCTCGTCGAGCTCTCGTTTCAGAGGAACGAAGCGGCGCTCCAAGTGATCGACCAGCGCGTCGGAAAGGTCTTTTTCCAGATCCGCGATGCGCTTTTCGTCGATCATGAAGGCTGCGAGGAACGGCGGCAGCTCCATTCGCTCCGCCGTCTCCTTCATTCGCGCCCTTCCGTAGCGAAGCAGCATCCACCCTGCGGAGGCCCCCAGAATCGCACCCGCCGCGAGGCCTATAGGCCCCGCCGTGATGAGCGCGGTGCTCGACCCTCCGCAGAGCATCGCCGCGCCCGCAGTCAGCAGGCCGCCGACGGCCGTTCCGACGACGTCGAGCATGCCGTCCGCCGCCGGGGTCCGCACCCGGAGCATCGGTTCGGAGAGCTCGTCGGGAAGGACGAACGAGAGATCTTTCTTCGGAAGGGCGACGCCGTGCGACGCGAACCACTCCGCGAGCAGGTCGCGTATCTCCTCCCGAAGCCCTTCGAGAAAGCGCGGAGCGAGCTTGGCCAGATGCTCGCGGGCGAGAGGCTCCGCCGCCGCGGTCCGTTCGTCGATGCGCTTCCGGAGGAGAGCCAGCGAGCCGCCCTGCTTCCGGAACTCCAGCAGAAGGGGAACGACCTCCTTGCGGAAGAAGATATCGACGGCGAGCGAGGCCATCTTCCCCTCCAGCGCCGCGACGCGGTTCGCCGTCAGCGCGCCCGGGCGGTTCTCCAGGAAACCGGGGAGTTCGTTCTGCAGCGACTGGCGCGCGCGGGCGAAGCGTTTTTTCAGCGCCGGAAGCAGCGAGATTCCCTGGGCGATCACTGCGTACGGCCGGTCGCTGCGCACCAGGGAACGCTCCTCCCGAAGAGGGAGTTCCTCGCGGAGGATCTCCCCGACGAACGGCCAGAGGCTGCTTCCGCCTGCGAGAATGACCAGCGAGATTCGCTCCCCGTCGATATTGCCCTCTTCAAGGCCGGATCGGAGGCACTCGCGGAACCAGCCGAAGAGGTCGAGTTTCTGCCCTTGGAGCGGTTCCGCCCCGTTGTGCGCGAGGAAGTTCCACGCCGTCGAACGGGCGCGCCCCCGCAGCTCGGGGAGGATGCCCTTGGAAAATTCGATGAAGGCGCGCGAGGGGCTGTAAGAAGCTCCTCTGCGGAGAAACTCCTCCCAGGTGAGGTCTGTCAGCCTGCCGTATCCGGAGAGGACTTTCGATACCGGTTCGCCCCGGTCGCGCGCCATCGAGCGTGAGAAGAACTCCTTAACCTCGCGGCAGAGGTGGGACTGGACGAAGTACGCGGATCCCTGCGCCTCCAGCTCCGCGTCGAGTCCCGGATTCAGGTCGCACAGCCACTGGAAGAAGAGGTCGTCGAAGAGGCGTCCGCCGAGCAGCATATCCCCCCACGAACGGACGACGCGCCCCCCCTCGAGGAAAGCGAAGTCGCACGTCCCGCCCCCGAAGTCCGCGACGAGCACGCCGCCGAGCGCCTTGTCCACGGAAATGTCGCGCTGCTTCATGTGGTAGAGCAGCGCCCCCTTCGGCTCGTCCACGAGAAAGGGCGCGCCGAACCCCGCTCGTTCGGCGGTCGCCTCCAGAGCGGCGCGGAATGCGTCGTCCGCTTCGCTGGGTACGCCGAAGAGGACCCGCCGCGTCGAGGGCTCCACGTCGAGCCGCTGTTTCCGCGCGTCTGCGAGGAGCGCCGAGAGGAAGTCGCTTGCCGCTGCGCGCGCTTCCTCGGAGCGTGCAAGGTCGGCCTTGAAGTTGGTGACCAGGCGGAACGAGGATCGCTCCCATGCGGTTGCCTCGCCGTATTCGTCGAGCGCGCTCTGGCCGATGAGCGGTTCCTTCTCCTTCCGGTAGAGAATGGCGGAGGGAATGCCGTCCCTTCCGTCGCCGAAATCCACGCTCGTCGGCGACGGGTCGTCCCCCGGACACTTGGAGAGATACGTCTTCGTGGTGCCGAAGTCCGCGCCCAGAACCGGTCGCACGATCATGAACGCCGCACCTTTCGGACGAGCCCCTTCGCCAGCAGCTCTCCGTTCCGGAAGAGCGGCTCGCGCTCCACGCGCACCGCGTCGCCCGGTTCCACCGCGCCGAAGGGCGTGAAATTTTCCGCGGCCTCTTCGCTCCATCGGAAGAGAACCGCCGGATTCTCATCGGAGTAGCCCAGATTGCGCACCTCCGCGGCAAGCTCCGAGACGCCCGCGGCCAGATCGTCGCAGCAGGCCCCCACAAGGGAGAGGATTCTCGACGCAAGAAGGGGAAGCGCCTCCTCCTCGTCCTTTTGCAGAGGAGCGGACGGCGACGCCGCGAGCAGGGCGACGCGCGCCGCCCCCTCGGTCCATGATGCGAAGGCCCGGCGAACCGACTCCTCGTGCCGCTTCCGGTCGAAGCGGGTTTCGCGTCCTCCCAGAAGCAGAAGGACGACAAGAAGCAGCGGGAAAAGCACGAGTCCCTTCAGCGAGCCGCTCTTTCCGCGCAGAAGCGACCATCCGTTGGAGAAGATCGCCCCGCCGCCCAGGAAGCGGATCGCCTCCCGTACGGTCGCGAGCCCCAGAATGGCGGCCAGCAGCAGGAGCAGCTTCCGGCTCCGGGGGAGCAGGAGCGCCGCGAGGGTTCCGAAGAGCGCGCCGAGCGGAGCGCCGATGAAGACCCCCGCAGCCCGGTTGTCGAGAAGAATCCATGTAAGGGCGGGCAAAAACGCCATACCGGCGATCGTGCCGAAAGCGGCCGCCGCAGCAGCCCGAAGGGGAGGGATCTCGGAGATCAGCTCGGGCTCCGGAAGGATGAGCGCGG
>LVBO01000486.1 GCA_001604435.1 Synergistales bacterium Syner_01 | reverse complement strand
CGAAACTCGTGAGCATCCAGACGATGAACTTCTCCGCGTCGTCCACGGGCAGCTTGGCCACGACGTAGAAAGCGCCCTTCGGCTCTTCGCAGACCACGCCGGGGATTCGCTTCAGCGCGCGGTAGACCGTGTTGCGCCGTGTGGTGTACTCGTCGTTGACCTCCTTGAGATACGAGACGGGCGTGTCGTAGAGCGCCGCTGCCCCGGCCATGTCCATCGCGCCGACGCAAGTGCGCGCCTGGCAGAGCTTCAAGACCTGGGCGACGAGTTCCGTATTCCGGCTCACCAGACAGCCGACTCGGGCGCCGCACGCGCTGTAACGCTTGGAGACGGCGTCCATGATGACCACGTGCTCGTCCACTCCTTCAAGATTGCCGAAGCTTACGTACTCCAGGCCGTCGTAGACGAACTCGCGATAGACCTCGTCCGCGAGAATGAAGAATCCGTGCTTCTTCGCAAGGTCGGCCACCATCTCCATCTCCGCACGGGTAAAAACCGTGCCGGTGGGGTTGCCAGGATGGCAGAGAATGATAGCCCTGGTGCGCGGGGTAATTTTTTGCTCGATCTCCTCCCGGCCGGGGAGATGGAACCCCTGCTCCGCCTTCGTGGTGATCGGAACCACCACGGCGTTCACCGACTGGACGAAAGTCTTGTAGTTCGCGTAAAAAGGCTCGGGGATGAGCACCTCGTCGCCCGGATCGCAGACGGCCATCAGCGTATGGGAAATGGCCTCGCTGGCGCCGTAGGTGATCAGCACGTTCTCGCGCTGCAACTCCATTCCGTACCCTTTGTAGTAACGAATGATCGCCTCGATCAGCGAGGGGTCGCCGTCGGACGGCCCGTATGCGAGTACATCGCGGGAGTAGGCGCGCACTGCCTCGAAAAAGCCGGAGGGCGTTTTGATATCGGGCTGCCCGATGTTCAGATAGTAGATCGAGCGCCCCTTGCGCTTCGCCTCCTCGGCGTAGGGGACGAGGCGCCGTATCGGGGAGGCCTGCATCCCGAGTATTCGTTTCGAAAGTTCCATATCCTCAACTCCTGTTCAGGGCGTTTCGCCGATGCTACTCGTACTCCTTGAGCATGGCGGCGTACTCCTCCTCCATGCCCTTCCGCACGTGGTAGCAGTGCTCCTCGCCGGGGAACTTCCCGGTGTGCACGTCGTCCACGTACTCCTTGAACGCGTTCGTGATGATCTCCGCCACGTTCGCGTACACCTTGACGAACTTCGGCGTGAACGCCTGGAACATCCCGATCATGTCGCCGCAGATCAACAGCTGCCCGTCGCACGGACCGCCCGCCCCGATCGAGTACACGGGGATGGCGAGTTTCTTCGCCAAAAACCGCGTCAACTCCGGCGGCACGGCTTCGACAAGCAGCGCGAACGCTCCCGACTCCTCCACCGCGAGCGCGTCCTCGATGACGTACCGCGCGGACTCGGTGTCCAGCCCCTGCGCCTTGAATCCGCCCAGGGGGCCCGAGCTCTGCGGCGTGAGGCCGATGTGGCCGCACACCAATATGCCGGCGTCGGCGATGGCCCGGATGCGCGACTTGACGCGCACGCCGCCCTCGAGCTTGATGGCGTCCATGTCCGCTTCCTTCAGGAAGCGCACCGCGTTCGCCACGGCGTCGGCGTCGGAGACCTGGTACGAGCCGAACGGCATGTCGCCCATGACGAAGGTGTTCGGCGCGCCCCGGCGCACGGCCTTGCAGTGGCTGATGCAGTCCTCCATCGTGACGGGGATGGTCCCCTGGTACCCCAGCGTGATCATGCCCAGCGAGTCGCCGACGAGGAT
>LVBO01000485.1 GCA_001604435.1 Synergistales bacterium Syner_01 | reverse complement strand
CGAAGAACCTGAAGGCGATCGTCGTCAAGGGAAGCAGCCGCCCCCACGTCGAGAATCAGGACGAGATGAAGTCCGTCCTCGCAACCGCGATGGAGAAGCTGAAGACCAACCCCGTCACCAGTCAGGGGCTTCCCACCTACGGCACCGCGGTGCTCGTGAACGTCATCAACCAGATCGGCGGCTACCCCTTCAGAAACTGGCAGGGAGCCTACATGCCCGAGGCCGATTCGCAGTCCGGCGAGACGCTCGCCAGGGACTTCCTCACCAAGAGATACTCCTGTTTCGGGTGCCCCATCGGTTGCGGACGAGTGACCAAGGTCGGCGAGCGGGAGGGCGAGGGGCCCGAGTACGAGAGCATCTTCTCCTTCGGCGTCTGCTGCGGCGTCGAGCCTCTTGAGCCGATCATCGAAGCCAACTATCTCTGCAACGAGTACGGGCTCGACACGATCAGCGCGGGCGTGACCATCGCGGCGGCTATGGAGCTGTACGAGAAAGGCTACATCAAAAAGGAAGAGCTGGAGGGCGGCCCCGAGCTGAAGTTCGGCAGCGGAGACGCCGTCGTCTACTGGACGAAGAAGATGGGGCTCGTCGATGGATTCGGCAAGAAGCTCGCCATGGGTTCCTACGCCCTCTGCGAGATGTACGGCCACCCCGAGTTCTCCATGACCGCCAAGAAGCTGGAGATGCCCGCATACGACGGACGCGCGGTCCAGGGAATCGGTCTGAACTATGCGACCTCCAACCGAGGCGGCTGCCACGTCCGCGGCTACACGACCTCGCCCGAGGTGCTCGGCCTGCCCCAGAAGCTCGATCCGGCCGACTATCAGTCCAAACCGACGTGGGTCAAGATCTTCCAGGATCTCACCGCGGCGATCGACTCCTCCGGCATGTGCCTCTTCACCTCCTTCGCTCTGGGCGCGGACGACTACGCGGCCTTCCTGAAGGCCGCCACCGGTTTCGAGTACGACGCCGCGGAAGCCCTGAAGGCCGGAGAGCGCATCTGGAACATCGAGCGCCAGTTCAATCTTCGCGAGGGAATGGACACGGCCGAGGACACGCTCCCCTCGCGGCTTCTGAACGAGCCCATCCCCGAAGGCCCGGCCAAGGGAATGGTCAGCCATCTGCCGGAAATGCTGCCGGAATACTACAAACTTCGCGGCTGGGACGCCAAAGGCATCCCCACCACTGGAAAACTGGAGGAACTCGGGTTACAATAAGCGCATGATAAAAGTACTGTTCTTCGCGACTATTCGGGACTACACGAACGAGAAGGAGACAACGGCGGAGGGAGCCTCTTCGATAGAGGGGCTCCTCCGCCTCCTTTGCGGGCGCTACGGTCCCGAGTTCGAAACCGAGGTCTTCGAAGGGGAGAAAATTTCCGACCGGGTGATCGTCCTGGTGAACGGCAAACATATCGCCCACACCGGAGGACCGCTCACCCCCGTCAAGGCCGGCGATACGATCGCCGTCTTCCCCGTCATCGGCGGAGGATAGCCGCACACTTTCAGGCAAAGGGGACCAGAAAATTGAAAAGAACCGTAGAACTCACCGATCTGCTCCGGTAC
>LVBO01000484.1 GCA_001604435.1 Synergistales bacterium Syner_01 | reverse complement strand
GCTCTATTTCGAGCAGACGCGGCGCTTCACGGAGATGGTGCATACACACACGAAGGTGGAACGGAACGTCATCGTCACCGACCTGAGGGACGTCTCTCCCATCTACACCGGCAACCGTTTCCTCATCTACAGCCTCTACCCGGAGCAGAACGTCTCCGTCTGGATCGTCGACGGAAAACAGAAGCAGAACGTTTCCATCGCCTGCGGATACAGCATTCTGAACCGCACGTGCGCGGTGGACATCGGCGCGCTCATGCTGAAGCACGGAGGCGGCGGCCACAGAATGGTCGGCACCTGCCAGACGCCGTACTCGGAGGCCGACGACCGCATCCGCGAGATCGTCGACGCGCTCAAGGGGTAAGTACGACGGGGGGAGCTCCGCGCGGATGCTCCCCCCGTTCTTTTTCTCCGTACGGTCCGCGCTTCGCCGCCGTCCCGCCCGCTACCGCGCTTCCGGCGCGGGGTGCTCCCCCGGCCCGAAGAGCCTGTACTCCGACTCGCCGTCGGCGGAAATGCGCACCGAACCCTCCACCGGGTAGTTTCCCTTCAGGATGTACGGCACGAGGCGAAGGTAGGTCGGGTGCATGTCCTCCATCGTGAGGCTCTCGTCGATATCCATCCACTCGACGGTCCCCTCCTCGCTGTCGCGGGGCTCTCCCTCGAAGTCGCGAGAGATGAAGTAGACCGACAGGTACTCCATGTCCCGCCCCTCGACG
>LVBO01000483.1 GCA_001604435.1 Synergistales bacterium Syner_01 | reverse complement strand
GTCGTCGCCTTCGCGGTGAACTACGCGCTCGGGATGTTCAAGCCGGGTTTTGAAAGCCAGCCGGTGGCGCATACGAACCAGATGTGGAACTTCCTCGGCATGGTCCTCTCCGGACTCGCCTTCACGCTCGCGGGAGGCTGCCCCGGACGCCAGGTGATCATGTCCGGCGAGGGCGACGGCGACGCGGCGATCTTCGTGCTCGGGATGCTCGTCGGCGCGGGGTTCGCGCACAACTTCTCGCTCGCGAGTTCGCCCGCGGGCGTGACGGCGTACGGAATGACGGCGACGGTGATCGGCATGGCCTTCTGCCTGGCCGTCGGCTTCCTGTTCCGCATCAAAATGGATTGACGAGGAGGAATGTGAAAATGGCCGATACTGTGATCGTCGACGCCCGCGGACTGTCGTGCCCGCAGCCCGTCCTCGAGACGAAAAAAGCGCTGGAGAAGCTCGCCGGGGGGCGCGTGGAGGTGCTTGTGGACACCGTGACGTCGCGTGAGAACGTCGCCCGCTTCGGCGGAAGCCGCGGCTGGAAGGTGGAAAAAGAGGAGCGAGAAGATGGTTTTTGCGTCGTCCTCGCGAAGTAGATTCGTGTGAAAAGACAGGCGGCGCTCTTCGGGGAGAAACTCCGGGGAGCGCCGTTTTTTTTGTACGTATGGGCGGTGCGAGAGGACGGGAGATGACGGTCCGGTAGCCTCGCTCCACAGAGAATCTCGAATGCCCCGCCACACGGTGTTGCGGATGTTTTCTTTGTCCTTCCAGCGGTTCACGCGCAGCGCCTCCGCTATTCCCTCGGGCGTCTTTCTTCCCTTCTTTCTGAATCTCGCCGGAATCGAACGGATGACGGCCTCCGTCGCGGTCGTTCGCCGAGGTTTTTCATCTCGTCCTGCAATTCTTTTCGAAAGCTATGATATGATTGTTTCGGATACGACTCGACGAAGTATTCAATGAAAATCATCATGAGGAGTGCGGAACCGACGTGTGTGCGGATGAAGGATGATGTGGGCGGAGAAAACGCCGGCCCCCGCATTCTCGCCTGTCGAAGTCAGGAGAACAGATTAAAAAAGGAGGAACACGATATGCGGATTTTACACTTTTTCAACAACATCACAATGCGGAGCAAATTGCTTCTCCTCTTTTCACTGACCGGATTGCTGCCGCTGCTGCTGCTCTCCTACCTCTCCATTTCGAGAGCTTCCGACGCGGTGACGGCGGAGGTTTTTTCCAAGAACGCGCTCTTCATGGACTTGAAGAAGAACTCCATCGCCGCGTTCCATCGAAAGACGGAGATCGACTGGAAAATGATGTCTATGATCAATCGAGTATACGGAAGCCTTGCGCTTCTGCACGACAAGGGGGCCGACTCCCCCGAGTGGCGGGATCGAAAAGAGGGGGTGCGGCACTTCTTCAAAGAGCAAGCGAGCGCGATCTATGCCTACGAGGACTATATTCTGACCGATACCGAAGGAACGATCGTCTTCGCGCTGAACTCGCCGCGGCTCGAAGGCGTCAACCTGGCGGGAAGGAACTATTTACAGGAGGCCCTCCAGGGGAAGATGGCCTGGTCGGACTTTTTCTATTCCGAACACGCCGGAAAGAGCGTGGTGGTGCTCGCCGGACCGATGCTGAGGGAGGGCAACCGAGGGGATATCGTCGGCGCGTTCTTCATCTTCGTCGACCAGGAACCGTTCCAGGAGGAGGTCCACGCGCATGCGGCGAACCTCGGAAAGAGCGGCGACGTCTACATTGTCGATGCCGAGGGACTGCTCTTCACGGATACGCGCCTCGGCGCCTTCGCGAAGGGGGCGGCGCTGAAACAAAAAATCGAAGGCGACGCGGTTAAAATGCTCGCTCCCGAGATTCGCGCCGGGAAGGCGGACTTCCGGAGCGTCGGCATCTGGAACGACTATCGAGGGAACAGCGTGCTGGGAAGCGTCGGCGTGGTTCGAGTGGGCAGAAGTCTTCTCGGCGCCGTCGTCGAGGTGGACGAAGGCGAAGCTCTGGCCGGAGTGGCGGCGTTGCGCCTACTTCTGCTGATTCTCACCGCGGTCGTGG
Source organism: Synergistales bacterium Syner_01 (assembly GCA_001604435.1). Classification (GTDB taxonomy): domain Bacteria; phylum Synergistota; class Synergistia; order Synergistales; family Aminobacteriaceae; genus JAAYLU01. The sequence continues at coordinate 354 of LVBO01000483.1, read as the reverse complement.
CGGTGGTCGGGCTGATGATCGCTCTTCTGCTCGCATCGGTGATCGCCCGCCCGCTTCGAGTGATCACCGAACTGGCGGGGAGGGCGAAGAACGGAGATCTCACCATCGAACGCGACGAATTTCGTTACGAAGGAAGAGATGAGCTCGGCGCCGTCGCGGACGGGCTCGCCGGCATGGTTTCCTCGCAGCGCGACATGGTGCGCGAACTGAAGACGAAGGCGATCCACCTCTCCGCCATCTCCGAGGAGACGGCCGCCTCCACCGAAGAGGTCACGAGCACCACGAACGAAATCGCCGAGAGCAACGCGAAGCTCGCCGAACAGACGCGGGGAGGCCGCGAGAACGCCGTCGAGT
>LVBO01000482.1 GCA_001604435.1 Synergistales bacterium Syner_01 | reverse complement strand
TTCTTTCACGCACGCTCTCTCCTTCCAAAAAATAAAAAAAATGGACTCGCCCTGAACTGGACGAAAAACAGACATACGGCAAACGTACGCCATCAACAAGAATTCAACAGGATGTCCGAAAAACCGACCGTTGAATCACGGACGCTGAAACTGTATCGGAGACTCTCTCTCGCGCAAAGCCTTCTGCCCTATCTGCACGAGGGAGATAATCGAATCGAGTTCTTTTGCGGCCGAAGATGGGCGAACAGCATCTTCCGCTGCGGCGGCGTCATTCTTCGGTGCGACGGAACCAGCCGCAGGCTCTTTTTGATCTTTCGTTCGTACTCGCCGAGAAACAGTTGCGGCCCCCGGGGAAACTCCGCTCCCTTCCGATAGGGACGGAGCGCGGGCAACCAATGTCTTTTCCTCGGGAAGCGCCTCTTGCAAGAGCTCTTCGTCCATGCGGGGCCCGTTCGCCGTTTCGCCCGCGAGCGCGTCGGACTCCCCTCGAAGCGCAGCGGCGCTCCATGCTCGATTCGCATCGCTCAGGCTTTTGCGAAGAGCGGCAAGAACAGCTTGTTCATCTCCGGTCACCCATTCAAGGACATGCGCTCCCGAGTGAACATTCTCGCTCGCCCGATGAACTGAAGCCGCCGGTCTCGAACTCTGCATCGCGAGCGGAGCGGCAAGGGAAAAAAGCAGCACAACGCTCAAAAAGGACGCCTTCAGCACGAGCGCGGCTCTCCTGGTCGGGCGAACCTGAAGAACTCCCTCGGTCTTCGACCATATCTCGGACCGGACATCTTCCAGTTCCGCTTTCGCGCACTCCACATCAAGCAGCGCGCTGTTCCAGGAATCCGCGGCACATGCTTTCGCGCATCGTTCAAGCCATCTATAGATTCGAGCGATCTTCTTCTCCATGGAAAGTCCTCCCGGGAATATACTCCACGCTTTTAAGCGACAAAAAACGCGCGTGGGCGTTCACTGTATTCTCTTATCCCGTTTCAGACCTCGTTTGTGGCCTCCGCTTCAAGCCATTTGCGAAGTTTCGCCAGCGCATTCCTCTTCAGGCGATAGACGTGGCTGATATCGATTCCGCGCTCCCGCGCCACTTCTTTTGCCTCCCGTCCATCCATCAGAATGGCCTGCAGTATCTCCCCCTCCTTTGCCGGAAGGCGTCGCAGCTCGTCCGAAAGAGCGAGCAGCGTCTCGAACGTTTCAGGAAGAAAAGGATCCTCCGGCATAAGAAATTCGTCGTCCACAGGCACAGGGGCCTTTTTTTCGGAGCGCTGCAGGAAGTTGATCATCTGTCCTTTGATCCGGTAAAACGCATATGTGGTGAATTTGAGATGACGTTCCGGCTCGAACTTGTCCACAGCTCGAATGAGCGCGAGCATTCCCTCCTGAATCAGGTCCTGGTACGAAGAGGGGCGAACGTGAAATTTCTTTGCAAGCCAGAAAACCAGAGGACGATAGGAAACGATCAGCGCGTCCCGGGCATCTTCATCATGCTCTTCGACACACCGTCTCCACAACGCCGCTTCCTCGACCTCTTCGGGAGAGCTTCCCGGCGCGGCGGGAAGGGCAACCGCGCTCCCTCGAGGGAAACTTTCGTCTCGTTTTTCCGCAGATGTTGATTTCCCGGTCACGGCATGCACACTCCCTCGTATCGAATTCCAGTAAATTCTACCAGCAAGAGCCTTTCTTGTCTAAGTGGGAAAGGGGAGATTCGGTAAAATTGCGGCGGGCAAAACAGTATGTATGTCGTCGTTGAGAAAAACGAGGGAGTTGCCGCGCTTCCCCGATTCGACGGCGGTCACCGAGCAGTTGGAGAGTTTCATCCTCCACACGGACTCCTGGCTCAGATCGAGGAGAAGGGAGAGAGCGGCGCGGATGATTCCTCCGTGGCTTACGATGAGGACGCGCTCCTTATCGGAGGAGAGCGCTTCCTCAAGCACCGGGAAAAGACGGCGCCGGATCTCCGGGAAACACTCTCCGCCAGGGGGGGCGAAGTGGAAGGGGTTGCGTTTCCATTCTCTGAAAGCGTGTGGATCGGAGGATTCCGTTTCAAAGATCGACAAGCCTTCCCAAACGCCGAACCCCATCTCGGAGAGCCCTTCACGCGGTTCCGAGACCACTCCGCAGGTTGCGGCAAGAATAGCGGACGTTTCAAAAGCCCTGGAGAGCGGGCTCGTGAGCA
>LVBO01000481.1:388-3242 GCA_001604435.1 Synergistales bacterium Syner_01 | reverse complement strand
GTTCCGCTCTCCGGGGCGAGTTCCTTCTCCTCGCCCTTCACAAGCACTCTCCTGCCGCGTACCCCGAGGAGGAGCGACTCCATATCGGGAGCCGAAAGATCCGTGGCGCCCTCGGCGAGCGCCTCCTCCGCGGTGAGCGAAATGCTGTGGGTCACCATACGCTCCGCCAGGTCCGGATTCCGCTTTCTGAGCTGGGCGAGAGAACGGATATGAGCCGCCAGATCATTGGTGATCTTCCGCTTCATATCCTTGTCCGGAGCGTCCTGTCCCGACGCCATTACGGGCTGGGCGGCGCCGACGTTCGTTCCGGGGGCCATGGCGGCTACGTGCGCGGCTTGCAGAATGAAGGCCCCGGCCGAGGCCGCCCTCGCTCCTTGCGGAGAGACCCACACCACGACGGGAACGGGCGATTCGAGTATGGCCGCTGTAATAGCCCGCATCGAGCTGACCAGCCCTCCCGGGGTATCCATGCGGAAAACGACGAGTCCGCCTTTCTCGCGCTCCGCACGCGCAAGAACCTCCGTCACAAAATTCTCCATCGACACGCCCACCGTCCCCTCGAGCACCGCAGTGAACACCTTGCCCTCGACGGACGGAACCGCGCCCGCCGCCGCCTGCGCCGAAAAGGCCGGAAGCGCGAACAGAGCGCACAGCAAAACAAGAAGCTTCCCCATCTTTTTTGAAAGGATTCTCATGATATCACCGCCTTCAAAGCATCCTTGAGCGTCGAAACCCGGACGACATCAAGAGGGGGCTTCCCGCCCCCTCCTTCGCGGGCGCTGACGATCGCCTGTGTAAAACCCAGCCTCGCGGCTTCCTGCAGACGCCGCGACAGCCTGACCACCGGACGGATCTCGCCCGCGAGACCGACCTCCCCGAGGAAGACGCAGTCCCCGGGAAGCGGTACATCCCGCACCGCGGACGCGAGCGCCGCACAGAGCGCAAGGTCCGCTGCCGGCTCCCGCAGAAGAAGACCGCCCGCCACATTCACATAAATATCGAAAAGCCCGCACCCGATACCGCAGCGTTTGTCGAGCACCGCGGAAAAAAGCTGTATCTTGTTCACGTCCACTCCCCGCCCGGTGCGCTTCGGATATGGGAAGGTCGTCGCGGTCGCCAAGGACTGAATCTCCGCGATCAGCGGAAGGCTGCCCTCGACGGCGACCGTCATCGCCACTCCGGGGACCGTCTCCGCCGCTTTGTTCCAGTATAGCCCGCTCACATCCGTGACGGGAACGAGCCCCGTCTCCGTCATCTCGAAGACGCCCAGCTCCTCGGTGCTGCCGAATCGGTTTTTTCCCGCCCGGAGCATCCTGTAGGGGGAGTAGTCCTCTCCGGAGAAGGTGAGCACGCCGTCGACCATGTGCTCGAGGAGCATCGGACCTGCGATCCGCCCCTCCTTCGTAATATGCCCGACCAGAACCGCGGGCACGGACTGCTCCTTCGCCGCGGAGATGCACATCTGCGCCACGGCGCGGACCTGCGCCGGACTCCCCGGCCATCCGCCCTCGCCGTCGGCCCGCATCGCCTGCACGCTGTCCACGACGAGAAACTTCTTCCCCGGGAGCGATTCGAGCGCCCCCGCCATATCGTTGGTGCAGACGAGGTGCAGCCCTTCGGAGAGCACCCCCAGGCGTCCGGCCCGAAGCGCGATCTGCGATGCGGATTCCTCGCCGGAGACGTAAAGGACGGAACCGATAGCCTCCGCCATTCTCCCGCACGTCTGGAGCAGCAGCGTCGATTTCCCGATGCCCGGCTGTCCGCCGAGCAAGAAGACGCCTCCGGGGAGCCATCCTCCGCCGAGAACGCGGTCGAACTCCTCGATCCCGCTGGAAACCCGCTCCGGCGGAAGAACATCCGTCGCCTTGACGCTTTTGGTCTTCTGCGGTGTACTCACGCCGGATGCTGAAGCGGCAGCTCCTTTCTCAAGCGACCCCCACTCGCCGCAGGAGGGACATCTTCCCGCCCAAGAAGCGGAGGAAGCCCCGCAAGCGGAGCAGAAATACCGTACGGATTCAGCCTTCGCCATGCCTCTCGCCTCCCCGCTCAGTGTATCTCTCCCGCTTTCTCCTGTCGAGAGGCTTTACACTTTAACAATACAATGATATCATGCCGTGAGTATCAAAACCATCAAGGTGATAATTCATCTTGCTAAAGCGAGGAATCGACAATGACATCATATACCAAAAGGATGAAGCCATGAACCGCCTTCCCAGAGGCTGCGCCAACGTCGGGGGCGATCTTGCGGCGGCGATGGAGGAGTGCAAAAGAGTCTTTCTGTCGCTCTTCGAGCAGTGGGGGTACCGTCCGTTCCTCCCTTCGGGGCTTCAGCTCCTCGAGTCCTCCTGGGAGCGGCTGCCGTCGCTCTTCCGTCAAAAACTCATCGCGGTGAACTCTCCCTACGGCGAGCCGTGCTGTCTTCGCGGAGACATCACGCTGGCGACCGTCGCGTACCTCGCGTCGCACCACTCGCCCGAGGAGCGCCCGCTGCGAATCTGCTATTCGGACAGGGTGTACGCGCGCGCGGAGAAACCCCGCCTCGCGATGGAGTCGTTCCAGATCGGCGCGGAGCTGCTCGGGTGGGAACGGCAGGGAGCGGACGCCGAAATGCTCTTCCTTCTTCTCCGGACGCTCGACGCAATCGGACTGGAGAAGAGCATTCTCCTGCTCGGCGACGCGACGTTTCTGTCCAGGGCCGTCTCCGAGGTCGAGTCCTCCGCCGCCGAGCGGATCGTCGGCGCCCTCCGGAAAGGATCGCTGATCGAGTACGCCGCCCTCCTCGACGAGGAGAACATCCCCGACTTCTACAGGGCTATTCTTCAACGTATCCCCGAGCTTCACGGCGGTCCCGAGG
>LVBO01000481.1:0-380 GCA_001604435.1 Synergistales bacterium Syner_01 | reverse complement strand
TGTCGCTCGTCCGCGAACTCGGCTACTACAGCGGACCGATCTTCGACGTCTATTCCGAAAACTACGGACAGTCCCTCGGAGGCGGAGGACGGTACGACCGGCTGCTCTCGCTCTGCGGGCTCAAGGGGCAGGCGATGGGGTTCGGACTGGACCTCCAGCACATCGCCTCCCTCTCCAAGTTCCGTACGCGAACCCCTTCGGTCATGGTCTGGTTCGCGAATCTCCCGCCGGACGAGGCGCTGCGGCGCGCCGAACGCCTTTCGACGGGAGGGAGGCCGCTCGAAATGAGCTGGTGCGCCGACCGGGCCTCCTCCCTCGAAAACGCCGCGCAACGGGGGTGCTCCTCCTGGGTCGATCTCTCGGACGGCTCCACGCTTGAT
>LVBO01000049.1 GCA_001604435.1 Synergistales bacterium Syner_01 | reverse complement strand
CGTATCCTCGACGGCGATGTACCCTGCGTACCGGCCGTCCTCGGCGACGTGCACCACCGCCCCGGGACGCCCTTCGGCCTCGGGATCGGAGGCGATGCCGTACTCGGCCAGCAAACGCGCATTCCCCGCGAGGATCGTCCTGCCCCCGCCGGCGAGCCGCACGCCCCTGCCGGAGAGTTCCTCGATCGCTTCGCCAAGAGGAGGAAGCGTTCCGGCAGCCGCCACAACCGCCCGCGCAACCGGGTGATTCGACCCTCTCTCCGCCGCTCCGGCGATGGAGAGCAGCTCATCCCGCTCCATATTCCCCGCCGGGAAAACTCCGGTCACCCTGAACACGCCTCTTGTGAGCGTGCCCGTCTTGTCGAAGAGCACTGTCCGAACCTTCGCCAACGCCTCCAGCACATTCCCGCCTTTCACGAGCACACCGCGCCTGGAAGCGGCTCCGATGCCTCCGAAGAGCGCGAGCGGCACGGAGATCACAAGGGCGCACGGGCAGGAGACGACGAGGAAGATGAGCGCGCGGTACCCCCAATCCCGGAAAGCGCCCAACCCCATCAGCGGCGGCACGACGGCCAGAAGCGCGGCGGCCGCGACGACAGCGGGAGTATATCTTTTCGCGAACGCGGTGATGAAACGCTCCGTGGGCGCCTTTCGTTCCCGCGCCTCTTCGATGAGGCGCAAGCCCTTCGAGAGGGTGGACTCGCCGAAAAGGCGGTTCACGACGACCGTGAGCGTTCCGCCGAGGTTGACGCTTCCCGCGAGCACGTCGTCGCCGGGCGCGATATCCCTCGGGACGGACTCGCCCGTCAGCGACGACGTATCCAGAGAGGAGGAACCCGTCGCGACGGCGCCGTCGAGAGGAATCCGCTCGCCGGGTTTCACAAGCACGGTTTGCCCGACCCGGACGTCCTCCGCGCGCACCCGGCGCTCGGCCCCGTCTTCGAGAAGCACCGCGGAATCGGGACGGATGTCCATCAGCGAGAGAATGGAACGCCGCGACTTCGCCACCGCCAAATCCTGCACAAGTTCCCCCGACTCGTAGAAGAGCATCACCGCCACCGCCTCGGAGAACTCGCCGATGGCGAACGCTCCCCCCGTAGCCAGCGTCATCAGGAAAAATTCGTCGAAGATTCTCCCCTGCCGCAGATTGCCGAACACGGTACGGAGCACGTTGATGCCCGCCGCGAGATAGGCCGCCACATAGAGGAAAGTCCGCACCCCCTCGGGAAGCTCCGCGAACATCGCCGCGATCCAGAGCAGCAGTCCGACTCCCAGGCGGAGCAGCGTCCGCTTCGGGAACGTCGTCTCCGGAGATGCCGCGCCCTCTTCGACGACGGAGACCCCAGGCTCTATGGAAGAGACGATGCCGCGAATTCGGGAGATGATTTCGTCGCCCTCCCCTTCGCGGGCTAGCACGACGCGCAGCCTCCCGGCGACGAGATCGACGGCCGCCGAGGAGACGCCCGGAAGAAGGCGGACGGAGTCCTCTATCCGCGCCGAACACTGCGCGCAGTTGAGCCCTTCCAGAGAGAGACGAAGCTCGTTCCGGGAGACGTTCATCGCCCCTCCCTCCCTTCGGGGACGATATGGCGCACATGCCGGAATCCCTGGTCGAAGATGCTCCGGACGTGGTCGTCGTCGAGTCCGTAGATGGAGGAGCGCCCTTCGCGGGTGACCCGCACAAGGCGCGCCTGCTTAAGCACCCGAAGTTGATGGGAAATCGCGGACTGATTCATCGAGAGCAGCGTCGCGATGTCCGCGACGCAGAGATCGGATACCGAAAGCGCGCAAAGAATTTTGATCCTCGTGCTGTCGCCGAACACCCGAAAGAGATCCGCAAGTTCGTAGAGCGTTTCCTCGTCGGGCATTCGGGAGGAAACCTCCTCCGGCGTCATGCGGGCGAGATCGTCCGGGGAAGAAGATGGAATCGGGTTCATGATGGCCTCCTTATATGATCATATGATTATATGTGCACTCATTCATATATCACACAAAGAGCCTCTTCGCAAGCGAACATCCGACTATCGGAAAAGAAAGATTTCGTCGAGAGGGCGGCGGGACGATGTCTTCTTTGCGCCCCGCCGTTTGAGGAAGGTTAAAACCTGATGCTGTAACTCAGCATGAAAATATCGACGTTCATATTCCTCGTACGCGAGTTGAGAATGCCTTCCGGAAGACGTCCGGCGATGCTCCTCTCGTCCGAGAGCAGACGGGAGTAGGCGAAATCGAGCGCCCTGTTGTTCTTCGCATATCCGAAGCCTATGGAAAAAAGCTGCCTGTCGCCGGAGGGCACTTGGTAGTCGATGGTCGCATCGGGCATCGGTTCCTGATCGTACGTGTACCCCAGCCTCCAGGTCCACTCGGGAGAATACGTGTATTCGAGCCCCAGCTGGTATCTCCAGACGCTGTTCCAGTTCTTCGGGGTGAAGGAGCGGATGGGCAGAGCCCCGAGCAAGGGTTTGCCGAAGTTGATCGTAACGGAGTCGTAGCTGTCCCACCCGGTATGGATAGCGCCGACCTCCACGTTGAGCTTCGGGGTCAGCTGCTTGCTGACGCCGAACATCAACATGTCCGGAAGCGTGAGGTCCACCCGCCCTTCCGTGGAATCGGAGGCCAGCGGACTTGTCGCGGTGGCTATGCCCGAAAGGGAGAGCTTTACCCTGCTTCGGTAGTGAAGGCCGAACCGCGTCGTCTCGTCCATTTTGTAGTGAAGTCCCACGTTCCACCCGTACCCGATGTCGTCCCCTTTCAAACGGAGGTCGATATCCGTCGCCGGATTGGGCGCAACGCCCTGCGTCGAGTCGATTTTCCGGCGTAGATCCGCCTCGAACCAGAGGGCTTCCACTCCGAGGGAGAGCGAAAGCGCATCGTTGACCTTCCAGGCGATGTTCGGGTTGATGGACACCGATTCAAGCATCGCCCGGTAGCTGTTGTAGCGTCCGAACCAGTCGGAAGGGAACTCCGTCCCGAGTCCGAACCGGGTCATCGCACCGACTCCCAGCCAGAGTTTTTCGTTCATCTGCTTCGTGTAGTACATACTCGGCAAGATAAACGTTCTGTCGTTCTGATCGACGGTCATCGCGGTTCCCGTTGCGACGGCCGTTCCGCGGGGCAGCAAAAAACCAAGCCCCGTCATGAAGGCGCTTCCGGGGATCTGCGTAATACCGGCCGGGTTGAGGGCGACGGCGGAGGGATCGTCCGCTCGTCCTACCATGGCGCCTCCAAGCGCGTTGCCGCGAGCGCTGAAATCATACAGCGCGAATCCCGCTCCGAAGAGCGCCGAACTGGAAAGAAAAAGAAGAACAAACGAGATGCAGAGAATGCGAAGAGAATGTCGCAACCTATACCACTCCTTTTGTCAGGAGATTATGTTTGCAGAAAACTCCTTGCGGGAAAAATATCGTCCGCATTATATCACTCGGAAGAACCTTTTGTTACCTGTCGGTGACATTTGGCGAAATACTTGCCTCAAAAGGAGTTCATTCGTCTGACGGACTGCATCGCCGGCATCTCGACGACGCTCTTCCATGCTGCGATGAGCGCATCGGAACGTCCGCAAACGCCTCCCCGGCGAGCGCGTTTGACATTACCCGGGAGAGCGGTATAATATTTCTGCATTTTCATACGGTTCGCGTATGACCTACCTTATGAGGTACGAGGAGGAAGAGAAGAGCATGGACGGCGCGAAAGCATTGGCTGCAAAGGTGTTGACCGATGAAGAACTGGCGAAGAAACTCGGTGAGGCGAAATCCGAAGCGGAATTCGATGCGGTGATCGCGAAGTTGGGGTACAAGTGCAGTGCGGCGGAGTTCGAGGCCGCCTTCAAAGAGGCGCAGGAGAAGACGCCGCTCAGCGACGAACAGCTGGATCAGGCTTCCGGAGGTTTGAGCATAGTGGGCGTGGATTACACATTTACCGTCGTAATGACAACCAAAAGTTAACGAAGGGGCTTGCCTCCTTCCGGAAGCTGAAAGAGGAGTCTGGAACTTTTCCGGTCTCCTCTTTCAGGCGGAGGAAAACACGTGGACCTGCTGCTCATAAAATCGCACCGCTCCGTCTGCGGGTACATTCCCGGAAGCAATCTGGGAATGAATATTTTGATCCAGCTGTTGCGGCAAAAAGGATATACGGCCGAGATGTTTCAGGGGTATGCCAAAGAAGCCCTGAACTATGTGCACATGCTCATGAAACAAGAGAATCGGCCCAAAATCGTCGGCTTCTACTGCGATTTCGACAATGTGCACTGGGTGAGGCTCTTCGCCGGAGAAGTGAAAAAGGCATACCCGGGGGTGATTCTGCTGGCGGGCGGTCCGCAGACCGTCGACATGGACGCCGGTTTTTTGAAAGACACGGGAATCGTTGCCGCGTGCATCGGCGAAGGGGAAGAAACTGTTCCGGAACTTATGGATTTTTTCATTCACCGCCGCGGTTCTCTGGAGGCGATTCGGGGAATAGTGTATCTCGACGCTTCGTCGCGGCTTGTGAAAACGCCCGCGAGAACCCCGCCGGAAGCGCTCGACGCCATCCCCTGGCCGGATATCACCTTGACGAACGACTACAAGCACTACTCGCTCCTCCCCATTTTAACCGGACGGGGGTGTCCTTTCGGATGCACCTTCTGCTACGAGGGGGCGAATGCGAAACGGGTGCGCCGCCACTCCGTTCCCTCGCTGCTCCGGGAGATCAAGGCGAACTTTCAACGCAACCCCTCCATCAAGTACATCAACTTTCTCGACGACACCTTCACGCTGGATCACGAACGAGTCGGCGAAATCTGCGAGGGAGTCGAGGAACTCCGCAAAGAGTACGATTTCGTCTGGTTCGCCAGCGCCCACATCTCCCTCGTCCACAAACACCGGGACATGGCGCGCACTATGGCGGAAGCGGGGCTGAAAAAAATCTTTTTCGGACTGGAGTCCGGCAGCGACGCCGTTTTGCAAAGCTATAACAAAAAAATCACGCGGAAGATGGCGGTGGACGTCATCGCCCACTGCGTCGACTCGGGGATCCACGCGATTTCGGGCAACATCATCCTGGGAGGGCCTCACGAGACCGGAGAAACAGTTCAGGAGTCCGAAGACCTGATCATGGAGCTGCTCTACCGAGCGCCGGGGCAGTTCGAAACCGCCTACTTCTCCTATCTCCCCTTTCCCCAGACGCCGATCACGCGGAATCCTCGAAAATTCGGGATGGAGATCTACGAATCCCTCATCGACTGCTGCAACGAAGACATTCCGCTTTCCGGAACGGAAGCGTTGGATTTTTTAGCGCTGACACAGATACGCCTTCAGGCCAACAAGCGGCTCCAGAACGAGATGCGCACGATCTATCTCGACGGCAAGATCCCGGAGGCTGTCATCCTGGACGCATACCGTCTGGGGGAGCGCTACGGGGTGTTCACTCGCTGGAACGAGTATGTGTACAAAAACCTCCCCATCGACGACGCGTACTGGAGAATGAGGGCTTTCGGCGATTATGTCCTCAACGAGCAACTGGGCGGCGGAGCTGAAGACGCCATTCCGCACCGGACGTTCGAACTGTGGCTGTATACCGACCTCGGGGGCGAAAAACCGCGGATTTTCGATACGCCGCTCGAAGAGATCGACTACACGCTCCTCAAGTTATGCAGCGGGAAGCTCTCGAAACGAGAGGTCGTTCAGCAGGGGAGAGCGATGATCGACCCTGCGGGAACGCAGTCCGATTTCTTCAACAGGGCGGATGAATCGCTGCATTCGATGGAAAAGAAGAAATGGATTCTCTACCGGAAACCATGAAAAAGCCCCTCGTACTCCTTGTGTACACCCAACGGCTGATTTTAGGGCGGACCTTTGAAATGATCGGGAACCTGGGGATTCTCACGCTCGCGGCGCAGCTCGACGCCGACGGCTTCGAAGCGTACGCGTACACCGGCATCGCCACGGACGTGTTCAAAACCATCGAACGAATGAAACCCCGCCTCTTCGCCGTCTGCTTTTACTGCGACTTCGACAACCAGTCGGCGGTGGCGGCGATCATCAAGGGGCTGAAAAATGAAGCCGGAAATGACTTCCACGTTGTCCTGGGCGGACCGCAGACGCTGCACATGACGGAACACGACCTGGAACGGTTCGGCGCGGACGCCGTCATCAAGGGGGAAGGGGAAGAATCCCTCCCCGCCTGGCTCCGGGCGCGCCGTACGGGAGCAACAGCCGCCGTGCCGGGGGAACTCCTCTCCGGGAAGAGTGCGGAGTACATCTATCTGGAGGATTTCTCGAAGTACCCCCTGCCGCGGGACGACGCGGCGTTCGACTATGCGGAACGCCCTCTGATGTCGGTGATTACGGCAAGAGGCTGCCCGTACCGCTGCGCGTTCTGTTTCGAGGGGGGCAACTCGAAAAACTTGCGAATGCGCGCGGCGGACGACGTGCTGCATGAAATCGAAACGCGGCTGCGGCGGAGCCGAGGCCCCCGCTACCTGTTTTTTTGCGACGACACCTTCACCGCCGATCCGAAAAGGCTGGCGGAGCTGCTGAAAGGAGTGCGGCGTCTTCGGGAACGACATGATTTCGTCTGGTTCTGCGAAGGGCATCCGGGGTTTTTAGCCCGCCGTCCCGAATTGATACGCGAAATGATCGAGAGCGGCATGGTGCGGATGCAGATCGGCATGGAGTCCGGAGTTGATCGCGTGCTTCAGGCCTACGGGAAGCGGGCGCTTCCGGAGGACGTGAAGAACGTGGTGGATATCTGCTACGGAGAGGGGCTCCCCCAGCTCGCCGGAAACTTCATCATCGGCGGGGCTTTCGAAACCCGGCGCACCCTCGAAACGACCACCCGATTCGCCCTCGATCTGCTGTATCGGGCTCCCGGAATGCTCGATCTCTCCACCACGTTCCTGATGCCGTTGCCGGGCACGCGAATTTCCACGAATCCCGAGAGCTTCGACATCGCGCTGGAAGACCCGGACTGCCTCACCTCCATCGAGGACTTTCCGGTGAACCGTACGCGCGAGCTCTCCGTTCCGGAACTCTGCCGGGAACGCTCCCTCTTTCTCACGCATATTTCCAACGCGATGAAGGAGCAGTACGCGAACGGGCGGATTCCGCCGGAGCGCATCCGGCGCGACTTCGAGCTGGCGTTCCGGTACGGCATCGCGGCGGGGTACCTGAAGTTCCTCTACGGCAAGGACCCGGTCGTCGTCGCCTACTATCGAAAACTCTTCGACTCCGAGGGGCTTCTGAAGGAGTGGCGGGAACTTGAAGGGGAGGAAAAGGAGCGGTGTTTCATCCAGCGCGTTCCCGACTTCTCGCTGGTGGATTTTGCAGCCTTGAGCGCCGCGGAAACGGAAATTCTGCTGGAAGCCGGATCCTCTTCGGTGAAGGAGACGGCGAGAATGCTGAAACTGTCCATGGAAGCAACGAGCGCCTGCCTCGAAAGACTGAGCGCGCAGCATCTGACGCTCTTCTCGCCCTGCCGGTGAAACGGAGCGCGATGAGAGCGATTTTGTCGTACACACTACTCTATGGAGGCCCGGAGTGAACACTGTCAACCTGAGACTGATGCTGATTCAACGCGGAGCGAAAACCAATTCGATCACCCAGATCGAGCCCATCGGCCTTATGTCGCTGGCGGAGATGATGAACGCTCAGGGGATCGAAACGGCTGTTTTTTCCGGAGAGCTGTTGAAGGGCCTGGAATTTTTAAACGCAACGGGCTGCGACCGGAATACGGTGGTGGGATTATATTGCGATTACGAGAATCAATCGGCGGTCGAGAGCGTCTCCGGAGTGATCAAGGAGCGGTCCGGCGCGGTCGTTCTCGTCGGCGGTCCTCAGACCGTCGGGTTGGGAGAAGCGTTTTTACGGGCGAGCCGTGCCGACGGCATCATCCGGGGAGAAGGAGAATACTCCCTGCTCGCCGCGCTCCGCGCTTTGGAAGAAGAGCGGCGGGATCGGTGGGAAACCATCCCCGGAATGTGTTCGTTCGCAAAGGACGGCGCGTACTTCGACAACGGGATCTATCCGGTCATCGAGGACCTGGACGCCATCCCCGGCATTTCCGGAACCATCAAATCCGCCCAGCACCGGGGTATCCAGCATATGGCGGTGATGACGGGACGAGGATGTCCTTTCCACTGCTCTTTCTGCTACGAGGGGGCCAACAGCAAGAACGTCCGGCAGCGCGGCGTGGCGGGCGTCATGAAAGAGATCCGATGCCGCCTGCGCGAGAACCCCGATGTGAAGTATCTCTTTTTTTGCGACGATACCTTCACCCTGGATAAAGAACGGGTGCGCGCCTTTTGCGAGGAACTGAAAGCGCTGCGGAAAGAGCACGATTTCGTCTGGTTCGCCGACGCCCACGTCAACGTCGTCATCAACCACCCCGAAATCGTGAAAATGATGGTGGACGCCGGTCTGGTGAGAATGCAGATCGGCATCGAGAGCTGCAACCAGCACATCATCGACATCTATAACAAGAATGTGAAACGGGAAGGGTTCTTCGAAGTCGTCGAGATCTGCAAAGCGGCCGGACTCCCCCAGCTCGTGGGCAACATCATCATCGGCGGAGCCCTGGAGACGCGGGAGACGCTGAACCGCACCTTCGACACCGTCTATGAAATGATCCGCGCGGGCAAGGGAATGGTGGAAGTGGTCAGCACCTTCTACATGCCATTTCCCGAAACGGCGATGTCCAAGGACCCCGACAGGTTCGGCGTTTTCGTACAAGACGAAAAGGCGCTCGCCTCCGTGGGGGATTTCCCGGTGATCGAGACGAAAGCCCTGAGTATCGAAGAAATCTGCGCGGCCCGGAACGAGTTTTTTAAAGGAACGCTCGACGTTATGCGAAAGATGTTCCACGACGGCGACATCCCCGACGAAACGGTGCTGCGAAGCTACGAACTCAGCGAGCGCCACGGGATCAGCGGGATGTGGCAGAGCCTGACGTACGCACGGTCCCCCTATTTCGACGCCCAGTACAAGGCGCGGCTCCGGGGGGACAAGCTCGTAAAGGACTACGACATGCACTCCGTGTTCGACACCTACCCGCAGCGGGTTTTTCTGCTTTCGCTGACCCCGGGGCTGGCGGCGGACATACCGTCCGTGAACGGATTCGTCTTTTCCCCCTTCGAGTTCGAAGTCCTGACGTACACGTCCGGCAAACTGACCATGCGCGAAATGGCGGAGGTACTGTTTCCCAAGCAGCGAATGAACTTCGAGAGCTTCGAAGCGTTTGCGCTCCATCTGCTTGAGACCGTGAAAACACTGGAAGCGAAGGGGATGTGCGTGCTGTCCGGCCCGTTGAAGCCGAAAGCCGCGGATCGCGAATGGAAAGAACACGAACACTCGGAGGGGCGCACGGTGAAAAACAAGGTCATTCTCTTCAAACTCTCGACCATCGGCATGCAGATAGCCGGATACAGCCGGAACGGAGCCTTTCTCGGGATCTACGGACTGGCGGCCTATCTGGACGAAAGAGGGTACGACGCCTTCGCGTGCGAATGCAGGCCGGATCAGGTTATGGAGTACCTTCAGCGCATTCCGTTCGAGGAACTCCGCTGCGTCGGATTCTCGACGGACTTCGAGAACAAGCATGTGGTCGAAAAGGCCTCCGCCGCCATAGCGGACACGTACGGAATTCCCGTGCTCATCGGCGGCCCGGAATCCATCGCCCTGGATGAAGACTACCTCCGCCGGTCGAAGGCGACCGCCGTCGTGCGGGGCGAGGGCGAACTGGCCATGGCGGCGGTGCTGGACGCCCTGCAAGCGAACCGAAGCCTGAAAGGGATCCCCGGAATTTTCTCTATCGACGAAAACGGCGCGTGCGTCGACAGGGGCGAAGGTCCGGCGGTGGAAGATCTCGACGCGCTGCCCTTCCCCGCCTATGAAAAAAGCATGACGCCCATCGACTACTCCAGCCTGTACATCATGACCAGCCGAGGGTGCCCCTACAACTGCGTCTTCTGCCATGAAGGCGCCCTCAAGCGCCCCGTGCGGAGGCGGAGCGTGGCCAACGTCGTTGCGGAAATGCGCCATTTTCTTTTGAAATATCCCGAACTCAAATATTTCTCTTTCTGCGACGATACTCTGGTCACCAACCCCGTATGGCTGAATGAATTCTGCCGGGAAGTGAAGGCGCTTCAGGCCCTCGGACCCTTCCAGTTCTACTGCGAGGCCGACGCGGCCTCCCTGAGCAGGTATCCGGAGGTCATCAAGGATATGGTGGATGCCGGCCTCAACAGGTTGCAAATAGGCATCGAAAGCGTGGACCGCGAGATGCTCGAAATCTACCGGAAGAACCTCGCGCCGGAAATGGTGGAGACAGTGGTGAAAGCGGCGTACGATGCCGGAGTGCAGCAGGTTTTCGGCGCGCTGCTGGTGGG
>LVBO01000003.1 GCA_001604435.1 Synergistales bacterium Syner_01 | reverse complement strand
GCCGCATGCCGCCTACATAGTTTCCGAGGTGCGCCACAAGGAGGTTGAACTCCACAGAGAGGACCGGGAAGATACCGGTGGCCCGGCGTTCCTCGGTAAGAAACGCCAGCCCGCGCCGCTTCGCCTTGATCGGCGTTGAAAGATCCGCCTCCTTGCCGCCAAGGAGAATCTTTCCCCCGGCGAGAGAGCGCAGGCCGAAGAGCGCCTCCATGGCTTCGGTCCGCTGTGCGCCGACGAGCCCGCCCACGCCGAGGATCTCCCCCCGGCGCAACGTGAAGGAGACGTCCCGGAACGATTTCGGGAAGGGAGACGTCAGACCGCGTACTTCGAGGACAGGTTCTTCCACAGGCGTGTTCCGCCTCGGAGGAAACCGGTTCGTTATCTCGCGGCCGACCATCCGCGAGATGATGAGGTCGGTCGTCAGCTCCTTCGCGGGCCAGGTTCCGACCTTGCGTCCGTCTCTCATGATGGTGACCTCGTCCGCTATTTCGAGAATCTCCTCCATTTTGTGAGAGATGTAGATTATGGAGATTCCCCGCGCCTTCAAGCTGCGGATAATCTTGAACAGGTGGCTGACCTCGTGCCCGGTGAGCGAAGAGGTCGGCTCGTCCATGACGATGATCCGCGCGTTGTACGATACCGCCTTCGCCAGCTCCATCGACTGGATCTTCGACACGGAGAGGTTGCGTACGAGAGTGCGCGGATTGATGTCCAGCTCCAACTCCTTCATCAGCTTCCCGGTCGCCGCTTCCATGGTTTTCCTGTCGATGAAGCGCATCCCTCCTATCTTCCGCAGAGGAGCGCGGCCGAGCCAAATATTTTCCATAACCGAGCGGGCGGGAATAGGGTGAAGCTCCTGGTGAATCATCGAGATGCCGAGGTCGAGCGCTTCGCGCGAGCTGGAGATGGAGACGGGAGTCCCTTCCAGAAGCACCTCTCCTTCGTCGAGCGAATACAGGCCGAAAAGACATTTCATGAGCGTCGACTTCCCTGCGCCGTTCTCCCCCATGAGCGCGTGGACGGTCCCCGGGCGCACTTGCAGCGTGACGTCGCGAAGCGCCTGCACCCCCGGAAATGCCTTTGAAACATTCCGCATTTCAAGTGCATACTTGTCGTTTTTTTCCACGAAGACACCTTCCCTTCGCATGCCTCTCTCGCTCCTGAACGCGACAGCACCGGAGCAAGAGCAAAGAAAGGGAGGCGTGCGCCCCCCTTTCGAAGTTGTCTTTCCGCGAACAGCTCCTTATTTGAACTCCGCGACGTTCTCCAGAGTCACCTTTCTGTAGGGAACCCAGACGTACTTCCCGTCGCTGATGGCGTATCCGCTGTTCTCCTCGGTCGGGGTCTCGCCCTTCGCCAAAATGTAGGAGAGGTTGAACGTGGCGACACCCTGGTTGACGGCGTCGTTCAGCACTGTGCCCAAAAGCGTCTTGTCCTCGAGGGCCTGGATCGCCGGCGCGGTCGCGTCGACGCCCACAACGGGCATGAACTTGCCTTCGCTGAAGTAGCCTGCCGCTTTCAGCGCTTCGATCGCTCCAAGAGCCATGTCGTCGTTATTCGCGAAGACAGCCTCGATCTTGTCGCCGTGCGCTGCGAGGAAGGCCGCCATCTTCTCCTGTCCGCGAACTCTGTCCCAAAGCCCCGTATCCTCCGCGAGCTTCTCGACCTTGATTCCCGCGTCCGTTACCGCCTTGATGGAAAACTCCGTGCGGAGCTCGGCATCCTGATGTCCCGGTTCTCCCTTGAGCATGACGTACTGAAGGACGCCGTCGCCGTTCTTGTCCGCTTCGGGGTGGCTCTTCCAGAAGTCGACGATGATCTGCCCGGACATGGTGCCGGACTCTTCCGCGCGCGCCCCCACGTAGTAGACTTTGTCCCACTTCTGCATATCCTCGGGAAGAGGTTCCCGATTGAAGAAGACTACGGGGATGTTCTCGGCCTTGGCTTTGTCGATGATGACGCCCGCCGCGGTACGATCCACCGGGTTGATGGCAAGCGCGTTCATCCTCTTCGTGATGAACATGTCGACCCGGTCGTTCTGTGTGGACTGGGAGTTCTGGCTGTCGACGATGTCGACTTTCGCCTTGCCCTTGGCAGCCCCGGCTATCGCGTTCCTGACGCCGGTCATAAAGGTGTCGTCGAATTTATAAATGGCGCACCCTATCTCGAGCTCCGCCGCAAAAACGCCTCCCGCCATAAGAAAAAGTCCGCAAATACCGATGAGCACCGCAAGTCCAACTGTTCTCTTCACTTTCGAATAACCTCCTCTACAAAGATTTCGCGCCATGGAACACCACGGACGTCTACGGGGTCTTTCCCCCGGTCAAGTGTAGCCAAGAGAGACCTACCTGTCAATTATATTTTCAATTTACACTGAAAACGCGCGCCCTTGACATATCATCAGGCGGGGGATACCCTGTTGCCCAAATCCGGGGTGCGAACTGTTCCGGAATTCATACTGTTTCTCACGGCTGGAGGGCTGATTATTCGTGACTACGTCCCTTGTCTGCGGCGGCGCAGGATATATCGGAAGTCATATGGTGAGAGCTCTTCTCGAGCGCGGAGAGCGAGCGATCGTTCTCGACGATCTCTCGAAGGGGCATCGCGAATTCGTCCCGGACGAGACCGCATTCTACAAAGGGGATATTCGGGACGAAGAGCTGCTCGACCGTATATTCCGGGAGAACGCCGTGGATGCCGTCTTCCACTTCGCTGCGTTCATCCAGGTCGGAGAGAGCGTACAGCGCCCCCTGAAATACTACGAGAACAATGTCACCGGCATCCTGCGCATACTCGAATGCATGGTGCGCCACAAGACGCCGCACATCGTCTTCTCTTCCACCGCTGCGGTGTACGGAGAACCGGATGTCGTCCCGATTCCCGAGGATCTGCCGACGGCGCCGACCAACCCGTACGGGGAGACGAAGCTCGCCGTAGAGAAAATGCTTCGCTGGGCTTCCGCGGCCCACGGGTTCACCTACGGCGCCCTGCGCTACTTCAACGCCTGCGGCGCCGTCGAGGACGCATCCGTCGGCGAGGCGCACGACCCGGAAACGCACCTGATTCCGCTGGTTCTCGACGCGGCCGCCGGCGGACGGGAGAGCATCTCCATCTTCGGCGACGACTACGACACCCCGGACGGAACCTGCATCAGAGACTACGTCCACGTGACCGACCTCGCACAGGCGCATCTTCTGACCCTCGACGCGCTCAGAAGGGGCGAGGGAAACAAGACCTTCAACCTCGGCAACGGCCGCGGCTTTTCAGTCAACGAAGTCATCGACGCGTGCCGCCGCGTCACCGGACGGGAGATCCGGGTGTCGCGCTCCCCGAGGAGACCGGGCGACCCCGCCCGTCTTATCGCCTCGTCGGAACGCATTCGGAAGGAACTCGGCTGGAAGCCGCGCTATACCGACCTGGACGCCATCGTCGAGACCGCGTGGCGGTGGCGCCTGAAATACGGAAAGGTCTGAGCCGCCGTGGAGACCGCTCACGCTGTCCGAGCCGTAGACAGCCTCATCGAGTACGGACGTCGACGACGCCTCCTGGGCGAGCTGGACGATATCGTCGCCCGCAACGCCCTCCTCGGGCTTCTCGGTATAGAAGAACCCGGCGCTACGGAGGGCTCGGGAGAGGTCATGGACGAGATGACGAGCATCCACGCGCTGCGCGCCTACGCGGAGGAACACGAAATCGGGTATCTCGACCTTCCCGCCGAGAAGTTCGTCAGCCGCATCATGGGCCCCCTGACGCCCCGCAATTCGGAGGTCGTCCGGGAATTCCGCCGCCTTGTGGAGCAGGACGGAACCGCGGCGGCCGTCGACTGGTTCTACCGCTTCTCCGCCGACACGATGTACGCCAGGATGGATCTCGTTTCACAGGACCGGAAGTGGACTGCAAAGACTGAATTCGGCGAGATGCAGATCACCATCAACCGCTCCAAACCGGAGAAGGATCCGAGAGACATCCGCGCCGCCGGAGAGAGGACGAACGAGGTTCGTTATCCCAAGTGCCTGCTCTGCGCCGAGAACGCCGGTTACCAAGGACGCCCCGGACACCCGGAGCGCAGCAACCACCGCATCGTTCCGCTCGAACTGTCGGGCGAGCGATGGTACATGCAATTCTCCCCGTTTGTCTACTACCACCACCACTGCATCGTCTTCTCGCAGGAACACCGACCGATGCACGTCGACAGGACGACGTTCGCCCGCATATGCGACTTCCTCACGCTCTTTCCCGGCATGTTCATCGGATCGAACGCCGACCTTCCCATCGTCGGCGGTTCCATTCTCAGCCACGATCATTTTCAGGGAGGGACGTGGACATTTCCGATGGAGAACGCGCCCGTTCTCAAGAGCAGGCGCGTCGCCGGCGCAACCCTGGAACGTATCGGATGGCCTCTGACAACCCTTCGCCTGAGAAGCCCCGACAGAACCGTCCTGGAAACGCTCTGCGAACAGCTGCTTCGCTCCTGGCGCGAGTACGAGGACAGGGAGCGGGGAATACTCGCTCGAAGCGGAAGCGGGAAAGGAGAGGAACAGCACAACACCGTCACGGTCATCGGCAGACGGCGGGGCGGCGAGTACGAAATCGACGTCGTTCTGCGCAACAATCGCTGCGACGAGCGACACCCCGATGGAATATTCCACGCGCACGGGGAACGCCACCATATCAAAAAGGAGAATATAGGCCTCATCGAAGTGATGGGGCTGGCGATTCTTCCCCCTCGCTTGGAGTCGAGCCTGGAAGACGTGATCTCGGTACTCGCGGGGAGAAAAAAACCATCCGAACTGCCGCAGGACTTTCCTCACGCCTTATGGACCGCCGAGTTGGCATCCCGTTTCGGCACGAACCTTCCGAGGGACGAAGCGGAGCGTGTCGTCAGACAGCAAGTCGGCGCGGTCTTTTCCGAAGTCCTCAGAGATTGCGGAGTGTTCAAAACATCAAGGGACGGAGAAAAAGGAGTCGAACAATTCCTCTCCTCTTGGGCGGCGCAGTGGGGGCATACGCTTCCATCGGACTGAATACCCCCCAAGAAGTGAGTTTCCAAAAAGAACGGCGACCCCAAAAAAGCGGGCCGCCGTTTGTGTTTCAGTTCGACCGAGGCTACGCCTTGCCGATCATCAATTCGGGAAGCCAGGTGATGATTCCCGGGAAGATGGCGCAGAGCAGGAGGACGAACATGATGATGAGGATGAAGGGAATGACGCCCCGGATGATGTCGCCGATCGTTACGCCGAGCTCCTTGGGCGCGGTCCCCTTGAGGACGAAGATCGACATCGCCATCGGCGGCGTCTGGAACGCCATCTGCATGTTGATGCAGATCATCATCCCCGCCCACAGCGGATTGAATCCAAGGGCTTCCAGAATCGGGGAAAAAATGGGCACTACGATGAAGACGATCCCGATCCACTCGATGAACATGCCGAGCATGAAGACGATCGCCATGATGACGAAGAAAGACATCCACTTCCCTCCCGGGACCGAGAGGATGAACTCCGCCACGACGTCGCCCGCCCCGGCGTTCATGAAGATACCCACGAATGCGTAACACATCGCCGCTATCATCACGACGAAGGCGCTCACGCGCATCGTCTCGACCATTGCCTGGCGCATCAGTCCCCAGCTGAATTTCCCATACGCTATCGACAACAGAATCGCGGCGAAACACCCCACTGCGGCGGCCTCCGTCGGAGGCGCGATGCCGGCGAAAATCGTCCCGAGCACCGCCACGATGAGCAGCACGGGCGGCACGAGAGACTTGAGAAGACGAATCATTTTCTTCGCATCGAACGGCGTTATCTGATCCTCCGGGATCGCCGGACCGAGCGTCGGGTTGAGCCTGCACCGGATAACCACGTAGAGAATGTAGAACGCCGAGAGCAGGAGCCCCGGGAAAACGGCGCCCATGAACATCTGCCCGACGGAGAGTCCTGCCTGCGGGGCGTAGACCACCAGCATGATGCTCGGAGGGATGAGGATGCCGAGCGTCCCCGCGGCAACGATGGAACCCGATGCGAGCGCCTTGTCGTACCCCCTGGTGATCATCGGCGCAAGGGCGATGAGCGTCAGGATGGTCACGGAAGCCGCGATGACCCCCAGACAGGCGGCGAGGATGGTTCCGAAGATGATGGTCACGACCGCAAGTCCGCCCTTCAGCCTTCCCATCGCCTCGTACAGCGACTGGTACAGATCCCTGGTCACCCCGGAGTGTTGCAGTATGACCCCCATGAAGGTGAAGAGGGGGACCGCCAGGTAGGGGTAGTTCAGCGACAGGTCGTAAAACCGGCTGTAGAGGATATGAAACGTGACCGTAGGACCAAAGACCGCAAGTCCCGTAAAGAACGCCACGCTCCCGATGACGAAGGCGATGGGGAACCCGGTCATCACAAGGACGAAGACTCCTCCCAGCATGAGAATAGTGACGACTTCAGCGCTGAGTTCAATCAAGAGTCTCCCCCCTTACCATAAAGTAAAAATCCC
Source organism: Synergistales bacterium Syner_01 (assembly GCA_001604435.1). Classification (GTDB taxonomy): domain Bacteria; phylum Synergistota; class Synergistia; order Synergistales; family Aminobacteriaceae; genus JAAYLU01. The sequence continues at coordinate 339 of LVBO01000003.1, read as the reverse complement.
TCACGAATTTCGCCACAGCCTGAAGGAACAGGAAGACAAGACCGATCGCGAAAATGGTTCGGTACGGCCCCGCCGGAGGATACCAGAAGCTGTTGAAGAAGACTTCGTTGATTCTCCACGCGCGCACGGCCCACGTAACGGAGAGCCAGAGCATCACGCCCATCAGAGGAAAGAAAAGGAAGAGCGAGCAGACGACGTTCATGAACGCCTTTCCTCGCTCGGGAAGCATGTTGTAGAAAATGTCCACGCGCGTGTGCGCCTCGTGGAGATAATCATAAGAAGCGCCCAGAAGATAAAGGGCGCCTCCCGCCATGCAGAGCGTGTCGTACGCCCAGACCG
>LVBO01000048.1 GCA_001604435.1 Synergistales bacterium Syner_01 | reverse complement strand
GATGACGATGGTCGCCGCGTCCACGAGATCGATGGCCAGCTTGCCGACGTCGGTGACGGTGAGTTCGTACTTCTGCACCTTGACGCCGCGCTCCACGAGGGCGTCGAGAAGGCGGTTCACCATGATCTCCGTGCTCCCGTGCATCGAGATGTACGGGATGGCGACGAAGTTGGCAACTCTGTCGGAGGTCCAGTCGCGGTAGGCGTTCATGATGAACTCGGGCTTGTCGAACGCCGGGCCGTGGCTGGGGGCGATGATATCGATTTCATACCCCTCCACCTTCTTGATATTGTTCTTCACGATCGAGCGGAAGGGCATCATGATCTCCGCGTAGTAGCGCTTCGCCCCCTCGTAGATCAGCGGGCTTTCCCCCGCGTACATGTCCGACGTGGCGAGATGGGAGCCGAAGAAGTCGCACGAGAAAAGGATGCGCTCCTCGTGCAGGTACGCGCACATCGTCTCGGGCCAGTGAACCCACGGCGTATGGATGAAGGTGAAGTTCCTGTCGCCGAGGGAGAGGGTGGAACCGTCGGGCATCGCGTCGATCACCGATTCATCCAGGTGGATATGGTCGATCAGCAGCTCTTTCGCCTTCGTGGAGCAGACCACGCGGGCATTCGGATACTTGGCCAGCACCGTCGGAATGGCCCCCGAGTGATCCTGCTCCGTGTGCAGCGAAATGATGTAGTCGATCCGCTCCACATCCTCGAGCTGCTCCATCAGGACATGTTCGAGTTCGGGATCGGCCGTGTCGATAAGGGCGACCTTCTCGCTCCCCTTCACCAGGTAGGCGTTGTAGCTCGTCCCCTCGGGAAGCGGAATGAGCGAATCGAAGAGGCGGCGGTTCCAGTCCACCGCGCCCATCATCCAGATGCCGTCGCGCATGAGTCTCTTTTTCATTGCTGTGTCTCCTTTCGTCCTTCGCTGTAAAAATCTCTACGGCCGGCGTGTGTCCGGTCGTGAAATACCCCTCAATCGTATAAATTATATCAATAAAACTTTTCAAGGGCAAGAATACACGCACTTTTTCTTTCGGACAGGACAACTCCGTGTCCGAAAGAAAAAGCCACGCCGTGCAGGGCGCTTATTCCGCCGCTCTTCTCTCCAGCGCGGCGACGAGCTGTTCCGGCTTGAACGGCTTGACGACGAAATCGCTCGCTCCCGCCTTCATCGCGTCGATCACCATGTGCTGCGTTCCCATCGCGGACGTCATCACGATCCTGACGTCCGGCGCCAACGCGTGAATTTCGCGCGTGATATCGATCCCCGAGCGCCTGCCGGGAAGCGTAATATCCATCGTGATCGCATCGGGAAGCCTTCCGAACTTCAGCAATTTTTTGAATTCATCCATCGCCGAGTGGTATTCGAACGCCTCCGCGACGACTTCGTGCCCCGCTTCCTCCAGGTGTTTTCGTATCATCATTCGCATGAATGCGGCGTCGTCCACGATCATCACTTTCATTCACTTACCCTCCGTCGAACGAGTCATTTTCACGCTTTCCTCGAAGCAAAAAACAATACCCAGTTAACATAGTATAGCCTCTCCGAAGGAAATTCGCACCCCCGAAAATCAAATCGATCGAGCACTTCGGATACGAAACGCGCAAAGAAACCGGAAGGTTCCGCAGGACCGCGGCGTAGCCGGCGAGCTGGCGCTTTCATTCTCTGCGCCGTTTGGATTCCGGAGCTGGCGCCGTTGCAGCGCCTGCGGTATGCTTGAGCGAGAATATGCGAAAACGAGGTGACCGCGTGTGGTCCAGAATGCTCTTACCGAACTCCCTCCGGGGTGCGCCCCCGCGTGCGGCGCGTGCGAACGGCCGCGCTCCGTCGAGGAGTCGCTCGCCGGAAAAAAGGCCCGCGCCGTCCGCTCCCTCTCCCGCTGGGAGGATCGCATCGAGGACGTCGTGTCGCCCCCGGAGGAACAGCGCTTGGGGTACCGGGATCGGACCGCGCTGAAGGCGCTTTGGATTCCGGAAGAAGGGTGGCGTTTCGGCATGGAGGGCGTCCGGACGGACGTTCGCGGCCCTCTGCGCTTCGCGCGCCCCCGCCCCTTCGTCCCGCTCACCGACTGCCCGGTGCACACGGAGCGCATCCGGAAAACGCTGCACTTGCTGGCGTCCGCCCTCCCGCCCGACGAGCCGGAGGGGAGATTCCCGCTGTGCTTTCTCTCCGTCTCCGGCGCACAGGCGACGCTCGTCTTCAAGGCGAAGGAGGCGCCGAGCGACGAGTGGCTCTTCACCCAGCGGGACGGCCGCTCCTCCACCGCCGACGCTCTCGCGGCCGTCGGAATCGAGGGGCTCTGGTTCCACGCGAATCCAGCGGCGGGAGTGCGCCTCTTCGCCAAGCGGGGGTGGCGGCTCGCATGGGGCGCGCCGCGGTCCGTAGATTCACGCGGGCTGCTCTACGGACCGGGGTCCTTCTCGCAGCTTCTGCCCGAACTGCACGACGCCTCGCTCGACGAAGCACGCCGCTTCCTCGCCCCAGCGCCGGGCGATGCGGTGGCCGACCTCTACTGCGGCATCGGCGCAAGCCTGCGCCTCTGGCGAAAATGCGGCGCGGACGCGCTCGGCGTGGAGGGGAGCGGAGAGGCGGTGGAGTGCGCCCTTCACAACGCGCCCGGCGCGACGGTGCTCCGTGGAAGCTGCGCCGACCGCATCCCGATGATCTCGGACTTTCTGCGCTCCGTGCCGCCCGAACGCCGAATCGCGTACGTCAACCCGCCCCGCACCGGACTGGAACCTCAGGTCGCGGAACTGCTCGCCTCGCACAAGCTCCGGGGGGCTGCCTACCTCTCGTGCAGCCCGGGCACGCTGGCGCGCGACCTGGCGATACTGGAGAAGGCGTACACTGTGGAGCGGCTCGTTCCGTACGATTTCTTCCCGCGCACCGCCGCCGTCGAGGTGCTCGCGCTGCTGCGGGGAAAATGAATGAACGAGGGGCCGCCCTGCGTCCGGACGGCCCCTCGTATCTGCGTTCCGCGAAGTTTCAGCGCTTGATGATGCTCTCCGCGGGTTCCTTGCCCAGGAAGTAGGCGAGGGCGAAGGTCGCCAGGCACGCGGGCCAGACGAGGTAGACCACATGGG
>LVBO01000480.1 GCA_001604435.1 Synergistales bacterium Syner_01 | reverse complement strand
GGGTCACCTTACCTTCGTAAAGACGCACGCCCTTCCGCGTCACTTTTATCCCCTTCAGCAGATCAAGCGGCACGTTCGGGACGTTTACGTTCAGCAGTACCCCTTCGGGGAGCGGTGAATTCCGCAAAAAATCGAGAAGCGCTCCGGCAAGAGCGGCGGCTGTTTCGTAATGCTGTTCTTCGTCCGTTTCTCTGCAATTCAGAGAGAATGCGAGCGAAGGGCGTCCCAGAATGAGCGCCTCCATCGCCGCAGAAACGGTGCCGGAATAGGTGAGATCATCGCCCAAATTCGGCCCGCGGTTGATGCCGGAAAGCACCAGATCCGGCTCGGGGATAATCTCCTCCAGACCCAGCATAACGCTGTCCGAAGGTGTTCCATCGCATGCATACACCGTGCACTTGGAAGAATACGGTCCCGAAGGCAGCTTCCAGAGTCTGAGCGGACGGTTGAGCGTAATCGCGTGTCCTACGCTGCTTCTCTCCCTGTCGGGCGCCACTACGGTACACTCCTCGCCTCTGTCCGCCAAAAAAGAAGCCAGCGCGATTAATCCGGGAGCAAAAACACCGTCGTCGTTCGTGATCAGAAGTTTCATAATCCGCTTCCGTTCCTATAGGAGAAGAAGACGGAAAAAAAACATCACGATAGGCCCCATAATCGCCTGAACAACCCCGAGAGCCACAAGTATCATCAGGACGAAGAAGCCGTACCGCTCCAACCAGAAGTATTTTTCGAGCATGAAGGGGGGGAGCAGCGGATAGAGCAGTTTCGATCCGTCGAGGGGGGGTATGGGGATGAGGTTAAACACGGCCAGTCCGAGGTTGATTAAAATCATCAGAACCACAAACTGCCTGAGCGCCGTATTCGCCAAAAACACATACGGGAAAAAGCGCGCGAGCATGCCAAAAACAAAGGCAGTTAAAAAGTTTCCGGAAACCCCGGCTATGGAAACGAGAAACATATCTCTCCGCGGATTTTTGAAGTAGCGCGGATCCACGGGAACAGGCTTGGCCCATCCGAATCGAAAGACAAGCAGCATCAACGCTCCTATCGGGTCAAGATGACGGAGCGGATTCAACGTCAAACGCCCCGCTCTCTCCGCAGTCGGATCGCCGAGTCGGTACGCCATGTACCCATGGCAGAACTCATGGAATGTAATTGCCCACAGGACAGCGGGAACACTGAGAAGCAGATCTGCGATACCAGGCATTCGTAACACTATAGTCACTCTCCTTAACTTGTTGTAACATTTTTTCCGGATTCCGCCGTTCAGAACGTGCTCCTCCATCTCATCGGAACGCACCGGCGTTCTAAAGAGACGAAAGCGCCCGCGTGCCACGCACTACAGCGGAAAGTGTTTTTCGACGTATTCTTCCTCTTCTTCCCTGGTCTGGACAACACCGTTCAGGCGCAGGATCCGTAATTTTTCGAGGATGACCCCGATGCGAGGATTGGCGGCG
>LVBO01000479.1 GCA_001604435.1 Synergistales bacterium Syner_01 | reverse complement strand
CCATGGGGATGACCTGGCTGTACCCGCCTCCGGCCGCCCCTCCCTTGACTCCGAAGCTGGGGCCCAGGGACGGCTCCCGGATGGCGAGGCTCGTCTTCTTCCCCCGCTTGGCCAGCGCCTGCGCCAGTCCCACTGTCGTGGTGGTCTTCCCCTCCCCCGCGGGCGTCGGCGTGATCGCCGTCACCAATATCAGCTTCCCGTCCGCGTTTCCCTTCACCCTATCCCATACCTCCGGAGACACCTTCGCCTTGTACCTCCCGTACAACTCCAGCTCCGTCTCTCCGATTCCCAGCTTCTCCGCTATCTCCACTATCGGCCGCAGTTCCGATCCCTGCGCTATCTCTATGTCGCTCGGCACATGCATTCCTTCTCAGTCCTCCCGTATCTCGCAAAAAAACTCTTCACCCGGAGCTCGCTCCGGTCAGGAACTCTTCAGCTACTCGCTCTCCTCGTCGAGAGCGAGGATGCTGTTCTCGAGAATCTGGTTCTCTTTGAAGTCGACGACGCGGAGGAAGTACGCCGCGCTGTCGATCAGGTCGCTCTGATGAAGCGTCCCGCAGATCTGGGTACCGACGATGGTGAGTCCGAAACGCTTCGCTTCGTTGTCGACGAGCTGGAACACTCGGTAGATGGGCGTATTGGCGGTGTCGAACATGTTCATGGAGACCGCGGCGTAGTCGTACCCGTCCGGCTTGAACGCCACGGCGCGGATCGTGCTGAACCCCCCGCTGGGTCCGCGCACCATCTTGGCGATCGACTTCGCGATTTCGAGGTCCTGCGTGTTCAAAATCATGTTCACCGCGACCAGGTTGGCCTTCGCCGCGCTGACAATGGTCGCTCCCGCGGTGGGGTGAAGCTTGGCCGGGCCAAGATCGGGCGCTCTCTCGGGAAGATGCGCGACCTCTTTCAACCCTTCGTACTGCCCCTTGCGAATGAAGGAGAGCTCCTTCCTCTCCGGCGTGCGTGCGTTCTCTCCGCTGAAGTAGACGGGAACCTTGTACCGTTCCCAGACTTCCGCACCGATCTCCTCGGCGAGCGCGGCGCACTCTTCAAGGGTGATGTTCCGGAGAGGGAATACCGGGATGGTGTCCTGCGCGCCGATACGGGGGTGTTTTCCCTGCTGCTTCTCCATGTCGATCAGTTCGTAGGACTTTCCAGCCATGGCGAGAAGCGCCGCTTTCAACGGCTGCGGCTCGCCGAGACACTCGATGACGGTGCGGTTGAAATCCGCGTCGGGGAAGTAGTCGATCAGCTTGACTCCCGGCGCCTTGCGTATTTGATCGACGACGGCTTCAAAAACCTCGGGGTCTTTACCGTTGCTGAAATTCGGGACTGCGTGCACATACTGTTTCTTCGCCATAATGCGTTCCTCCTGTCAATACCCGTTCCATCGATAGCACACTTCATGAAAAAGGGGGCCGAAGCCCCCCTTCCGCCGTTTGCAGCCGCTACTTTCCTCTTTTACTCTCCAGTTCGGCCATCTCGGCTCGGAACGTTTCAAGAAGCTCCTTGGCGAACCCGGGGTTCCTCGAAAGCTCGAAGTATTTTGCGTCGGCCTTCTTCGCGATCTCCTGGAACGCCGCTCTCTCCTCGTGCGTCAGGTCGTAATACTCCTGTCCCGGCTTGAAGTCGTCGATCATCATCCGCAGACGGGTCTTGTTCAGCTCTTCCTGAACGTCGTGAATATACGGGCGCACCTCGTCGACCGAGTCGAGGACGATCCGGCGCACATCCTCGGGAAGGGAATCGAGGAATCCGACGTTGACAAGATGCTGCATGACGTACATGTTGTGCCGCGACCCGATGAGATATTTCTGGACATCCATGAACTTCATCTCCTGGATGGTCGCGGGGGCGTTCTCCTGTCCTTCCACCACGTTGAGCTGAAGTCCGCTGTACAGCTCGGTGAAGGAGAGCGGCGTCGGGTTGGCGCCGTACGCTCTGTATGTCTCCACGAGCAGCTCGGACGGCATCACGCGGATCTTGACGCCCTTGAAATCGTCGGGAGTGCGGATGGGCTTGTTCGCCGTCCAGAACATCGCGCCCTCGGTGAAGTACGAGAGGACGGAGAGGCCCTTCTGCCGGTAGATGTCGTTGAGCATAACGTTGAGCGCCTTGCTCTGCGCGAAGAAGTCTCTGTTCACGATGGGGTCGTCGGAGAAGAGGAACTGAAGCCCCATGATCTGGTTCTCCGGAACGATGGAGCTGGACTGGCTCGGGCCGGTCAGGCAAAATTCGACGGCGCCGTTGAGGGTCAGTTCGAACATCTCGGTCGGCGTGCCGAGCGTGCCGGAGTGGAAGATATCAAGTTGAATGTCGCCGTTCGATTTTTCTTTCAGCAGGCGGGCGAACTCCTGGGCGTAGAGGTCGGCGATGCTCCCCGCTATGGTCTCGCAGGCCAGGCGCCACTGGTACTTGGGAGCGGCCGCGACGCCTCCGGCGAAGACGAACAGAAACACCAGCACAAGGGTAAGACTCGCACAACGCATCATTCTCTTTTTCATGATAGAACTCCTCCTTTTTCTTTCGAAAATCATGTCCGAAACACTCTCCGGAACTCCTTCTTGCTGCCCCGAAACGCCGTAAACTCCCCCCTCCTTCCCCTAAAAAATCCCCTTTATTTTTTACACCCCAAACACGGTTGAATCCCTTAAAGCGTAACTATCGTCTTATTGAATCATCATATCCCGAAGGAAGAGCGCGATCTGCGGGAAGATGATGAGAAGGATCGACACGAGCACCATCATCGCGATGAACGGGAAGACTCCCCGGACCACGTCGATGTATCGTTGCTTGAAAATGGCGATCGCCGTGAAGATGTTGCACCCGAACGGAGGCGTCGTGGAGCCGATGGCCGCCTGGAGGGTCACGATAGTGCCGACGAGCACGTTATCCAGTCCGGAAGCGGCGATCGCAGGCTTGAAGATCGGCGTCAGAATCATGATCACGACGATCGGGTCGACAAACATGCATCCGAGGAAATAC
>LVBO01000478.1 GCA_001604435.1 Synergistales bacterium Syner_01 | reverse complement strand
CCCGCCGTCCACCTGCTGGATATTCTCTTCCCGCAGGGAGAAGAGAACCCGGCCGAACGTTCTGCCACCGGCTACTCCGAACAGCGGGAGAACCGGGTCGGACTGGTCCGCACACTGCGCGCATCTCTCTGGAAGGAGGAGGATATCGTGAACGAACCTCATGAATCCATCCGGCTCGTCATCCCGCCCGACGTGGAGAAGATTCTGGCGAAGCGGCGAATTCTTGCCGATACCGTCCGGAGAGCCATCTGGTCGGCGGAGCGAAGCGGCCGGAAGATGAAACAGCTCAACGGCGCCCTTATCGCCTCTCTGCGCCCCGCCTCCGTCACCTACTGGGTGGAGTACGCTCCCCGAGGCGACGGCTCCTTCGAGGTGCGCAACGGGTGGAGCCACAGAATGTTCGTTGCCGGAGCGGCGGAGGAGCTTGCCCCCGGCGAATCGACGGTGGAGGAAGCATGAAAGAGCTGATGAAATCGTTCGAGAAGTACACGAAGACCGAGTGCGGCGAGTGCGGCCGTTTTCTGGAGCTGCAAAAGACGGAGATCACCTACCTCGGCAGCGTCTTCACGCTGGAGCTGCCCGCGTGCCCTTCGTGCGGCACGGTCTTCGTCCCGGAGGAGCTGGCCACGGGGAAGATGCTCGAAGTGGAGAAGATTCTGGAGGACAAATAATGGATGTTTTCGACCTCGACGACCTCCAGATGGAGATGCTCTCCCTCGAAGGGAAGGGGTACCACTGCAGCCAGATTCTCATACTGCTGGCGCTTCGCCAAACAGGAGGAGAGCGCAACGACTCGCTGATCCGTTCGATGGGAGGGCTCTCCCTCGGGCTCGGTCACAGCAACGGCACGTGCGGCGCGCTGCTCGGCGGCGCATGCCTGCTCGGATTCTACGCCGGGAAGGGGAACGACGGCGAAACGGAGCACCCGATGTTCCGGATGATGGTCCGCCGCCTGACGGAATGGTTCCGGGACGACCTGTGCGCCTCCGAAAGCGTCCTCTGCGGCGACATTCTCAACGAACACGGACGCGCCCGCTGCCCGCAGCTCGTCCGCTCCGTCTGGGGCAAGGCGATGGAGCTGCTTTTGGAGAACGATATCGACCCCGCGGAAGACGTTTCGCTCCGCGGAGAGGGCGTATGAGGCCGTTTCTGGACGAATGGATCGCCGGAAAGACGGGAGAGCCGTTCTGCAGGGAGCGTCTTGAAAGTTACCAAACGGAGCGGCTTCGCCAAAACGTTGCGCACGCCCGTTCGGGAAGCCCTTTCTACAGGGAGCGCCTCCGATCTTTGCCGGACGACTTTCCTTCATCGTTACACGACTTTTCGCGTCTTCCTCCTACCCTGCCAAGCGAACTGGCAACCGAACCGGAGCGCTTCATCGCCGCCCGCCAGGACGACATCGCGAGGATCGTCACGTTGCGGACATCCGGGAGCACCGGAGAGGGGAAGCGGCTTTTCTTCACCGACGGAGACCTCGCCCAAACAGTCGAGATCTTCAGGATCGGGATGGCTTCCTTCGTCCGTCCGGGAGGCCGGGCGCTCGTCCTGCTTCCCGGAGAGCGCCCCGGAAGCATAGGCGACCTCCTCGTCCGCGCCCTCGCCCCCGGGAGGGAGTGCATTCTCTGTCCTGCGTCGGACGAGCGGCGTACGCTTGAACGCATCGCCGAGTCGAAGGCCGAATGCCTCGTCGGGCTGCCGACACAGGTGCTCTCGCTGGCGCGCTGCCCGCATTCGTCGCTGGGAAAAACGCTCTCTCAAGTCCTCTTGTGCGCCGACTACGCCGCGCCGAGCCTTGTCAAAGCGGTCGAAAGCGCGTGGGAGTGCGTCGTCCGCCGCCACTACGGCCTCACCGAGACGGTCTACGGAGGCGCATTGGAGTGCATCGAGCGCGACGGACTGCATATCATGGAGGGGAACTACCTCTTCGAGATCCTGACCCCCGAGACGCTCGCCCCGACGCCTCCGGGGGAGTTCGGCGAGATCGTCGTCACCACGCTGCGCACGGAGGGGACGCCGCTCCTCCGCTACCGCACCGGCGACAGAGGGCGCTTCCTCTCGGGAACGTGCGGCTGCGGCTCCATCCTCGGGCGAATCGAAACAACCGGAAGGCTCGGAAACGGGATCACCCTGCACAACGGCGTCTTTATCCCGTTGCACGAGCTGGACGACGCCCTCTTCTCCGTCCCCTGGCTGGCGGACTATACGGCGTCGAAGGAAGACGAACACATTTCGATCTCCCTCCACGCCCCTTCGAGAGAAGCAACCTCGCCGGAACCCGCTCCGCAGGAGCGCGCCGCGCTCGCCGCCGCGCTCGATAATCTCTCCGCCGATGCCAAGGCCGCCCTGCGGGAACGCCCGTTCCTCTTCCGCTTTCTCCCCCACGCCCACGACGGCGTCTCCAGCAGGAAACGAATCGCGGGATGAGATTGTGAAGAGGGAGGGCTCGGCGAGCCCTCCCTCTTCGTGTGTTCAGCGTTCGGCCCCTGCCGCCGCGGGTGTGCGGCTGTGGTAGTAGGAGTCGGTGAGTCCCGCGCACCCCCGGCANNCGGTTACTTCGACCATGTCGAAGAGTTCGGCGCCCGCCTCGTTGATTTCGTCGAGGATCGCCTTGAGGCTCTGCTCATGCTTGGGAATGAGCTTCAGGTACCACTCCTCGACGCGCGGCCGGAGCTTCAGCCGTTCCATGCTCAGCGAGATGCGGACCCCCTCGCCGGTCTGCTTGTCGTAAAAGACGCCGGCGAATCGTCCTGTATCCACGATCTTCAGCCAGTGGTTCCCCACGGTACAGGGCGTCAAGAGCTGGATAGTGTCCGCGAGACACTTCCGCGTCTCGCAGATCACGTCCATCAGCACGTCCTTGGGGAAGACCTCCCAGGCCATGTTCACCATGTGCAGCGCGAGGACGCCGCCGGGCGCCGGTTTGCCGTGAAACAGCGTCAGTTCGTTCAGAAACTCCTCGTACGACGCGAATCTTCCGTAGTTCATCCCGCGATCTTCTCGATCCTTACGGCGCACGCCTTGAAGGAGGGCGTCATGGTGTCGGGATCGAAGGTCTTGAGGTCGCCGCTCAGAAGATGGTTGGCGTTCGTCTCCCAGAAGTGGAAGGACATCCAGACCATCCCCGGGGCGATGCGCTTGGAGACGTTCGCTTTGATGCGTACCTCGCCGCGCCGCGACGACACGCGGATCTCCTCGCCGTGGGCGATGCCCAGCCGCTCGGCGTCCTGCACGGAGATATCGGCGCGCTCGTCGGGCATACGTTCGTTCATGCCCTTCGCGCGTCCTGTCTGGGTTCTGGAGTGATAGTGCACCAGGCGGCGGCCGGTGCTGAGCACCATCGGGTACTCCTCGTCGGGCTGCTCGCTACTGGGAACCCACTCCGTGGCCTGGAAGAGCCCCTTTCCTCGGGAGAACTTGCCGTCCTTGTGGAGGATGGGCGTCCCGGGGTGTTCCTCTGTCGGGCAGGGCCACTGGATGCCGCCGATGCTGTCGAGGCGTCGGAACTTGATCCCCGCGAAGGCCGGGCAAAGCGCCGCGATCTCGTTGTCCCAGACTTCCTGACCGCCCGTCGACGGCCACTCGTAGCCGAATCGCTTGGCGATCTGCTTGAAGATCC
>LVBO01000477.1 GCA_001604435.1 Synergistales bacterium Syner_01 | reverse complement strand
TTGGAGCGACGTCTACGGGATGGCGGCGACGCTGTATCGCTGCATCGCGGGGATGGTCCCCCCGGATGCGCTCGACAGAATGGAGGAAGATCCTCTGGAACCGCCGAGCCGCTTGGGCATTCCCCTCCCTCTGTATGCCGAGAGAGCGTTGCTGCGCGCCCTTTCGATCTCCTCCCAAAATCGGCCGCAGAGCATGAAGGAGTTCAAGGAAGGCCTTCTTGGAGAGACGCTCTTTTCCAGCGGAGAAGAGCGGTCTGCTCAATGGACCGAAAGACAATCCCGCACTGAGAAGAAACAAACACCGAAACGGGCGGAGAAGCCAAAACGGCGGTCCACCGGGAGAATACGAAAATTCTGTTCATGGTTCTTTTTCTTCCTTTCGGCGCTCCTGCTTGGAGCGGGAGCTTTTTTCTTTTTCGCGGCAAGCGACCTGATGGAACGGGCAAAAGCGGGAGACGTCTCCGCTCAAAGGAGTATCGGGAGACTGTACGAGATTGGCGGAATCCTCGGAAGCAACGAAAAAGCCGCGGAATGGTATTTCGAAGCCGCGAAGCAGGGGGATGCCTCCGCCCAATTCGCCCTTGGGAGACTGCATTCCGAAGGCGCACTGGGAGCTCCTGATTTTTCGGCAGCGGCGGAGTGGTATGAAAAAGCGGCGGAACTCGGTCATGTCAGCGCCCAGTTTTCTCTCGCGCTCGCCTACGAAATCGGACGAGGGAGAGAGCGAAACGATACGCAGGCTGCTCGCTGGTACAGAAGGGCGGCGGAACAAGGGGATGTACGCGCGCAGTTCAACCTTGGAAACATGGCGGAACAGGGACGCGGCCTAAACCAAAGCGATACGCAGGCCGCCGACTGGTATCACAGAGCAGGAGCACAAGGACACACGGAAGCGCAGTTAAAGCTGGCAAGGATGTATGAGCAAGGGCGCGGCGTTTCACGGAGCGAATCCTCGGCGGTACGCTGGTACAGGAATGCGGCCGAATCGGGAGAAGGTACGGCTCAGTTTTTCGTCGGCGCTATGTACGAAGAGGGGCGGGGAGTCGCCTCCGATCCGGTACAGGCCGCAAAATGGTACAGGAAGGCGGCGGAGCAGGGAAACTCGGCCGCGCAGTTTAACCTTGGACGGTTGTACACGAACGGATTGGGAGGAAGACAAGACGACGCCGAAGCTGCTGTATTGTACAGGAGGGCGGCGGAACAGGGGTATGCACCCGCGCAGTTCAGCATGGGGTGGAGCTATGAGTTCGGGAGAGGGGTATTCAAAAACGAGAAAAAGGCCGTCGAATGGTATAGGAGAGCCGCAGCTCAAGGACACACTCTGGCGCGGATATCTCTGGAGCGTTTGCTCGCGAAGTTCGGAGAAAGAAAACAGTGATTTTCTGGTGATTCCAGGCGCTTCCTTGACTTAAAATATGCCGGTATTCAGCAATTGCCGTTTAGGATGATCGAAAGCAACGAAGAAGCAGACGCTGTGTCGATCTGCATCGGAGAAAATTGCGGTTTCACCCCTTTGGATGGTATCCTTTTACAATGAAGGCTCTAGCTGAAAAAGAGAGGAGGACTCCCAATGGAGGAAATGCCGACATATTTCGCGGAGGCATACACAAAACCACAACAAGACTCCGAGACTCTTCATAGGCATCTTCTTCTTCAACAGCTGTTGCTTGAGATAACATCGACCTTTCTTACGCTGCCTCAGGAAAAAACACAGGAGACCATGAATGCATCATTGAAGCGCGTTGCGGAATTTGTAGAGGCTGATCGTGCGTTCATATTCGATTACGACTTCGAGAACGACGTTGCATGCAATACGTACGAATGGTGCGCGGAGGGAATCGCGCCGCAGATCGACGATCTTCTCGTGCTTCCCCTTGACGCTATTTCGGATGCAGTATCGCTTCACTGCGAAGGCGAGGTACATTTCATTCCGGATGTTTTTGCGCTTCCTCCGGGAGAAATGCGCGATGTTTTGGAACCTCAGGGAATAAAAAGCCTCCTCACGGTGCCTGCGTTGTTCGGGGGGAAATGCGCCGGGTGCATAGGGTTCGATTTCGTACGGGCATACCATGAGCATTCTGAAGTAGAAATATTGATTCTGCGGGTTTTCGCCGATATACTCATGGCGTTCCGCAGACGGATGGAAGACGAAAAAGCAATTCAAAGCCATCAGGAACTAATCAAAGGTCTTTTTGAAGGGTTGCCGGTAGGAGTTCTTGTCTGGGACGGAGAAGGACGCCTGCTTCAGGCGAACAGGACGTTCACGGAACTTACATGCTACGCGGCCAACGACATCTTGACGGTGGAAAAATGGTTGATTCAAGCTTATCCCGATCCAGCGTACAGAGAAAAGATCAGGCAAATTTGGCGCGACGACCACAATACAGCAGGCTCATACAGAGAGTTTCAAATTGTCTGCAAAGGTGGCGAGCAAAAAGACATCGAGTTCCGAAGCATCTCTCTTCCGGACAACAGGACAGTCATAACGCTGGCGGACATTACTGAACGGAAAAAAGTGGAGCGGGAGATTATCGATGCAAAAAAACAGGCTGAAGCGGCAAACGTTGCAAAAACACGTTTTCTCTCCAACATGTCCCATGAACTTCGCACCCCGTTGAACGGGATTCTTGGTTTCTCTCATTTGTTGATCGACACACCGCTGACAACGGAGCAGAGAAATTTTGCTCAATATATACTCGACTCTTCGGAACTCCTGAAAGACGTGGTCGGAAACGTACTCGACTTCTCGAAGATAGAGACGGGCAAGTTGGAGCTTCGTTTCACACCGGTCAACTTGGAATCTCTTTGCCGTGAAACGATCAGGCTTACGCACTTCCAAGCGATGGAAAAAGGCCTTTCTCTGGACCTGGAGTACGATGAACAGATCCCTCCTCTAATGATGGCGGATTTCCTTAGACTTCAGCAGGTACTTCATAATTTGCTCGGGAATGCTGTCAAATTCACTGAAAAGGGTGGCGTTCTTCTCTCCGTACGACTTTCAGCTATATGTCCTCATGAAAAAAAAGCGACCATATCCTTTTCCGTCGAGGACACGGGAATAGGGATGTCGCAAGATGAACTCTCAAGAGTTTTTCACCCCTTCGAGCAGGGGGACAACTCCTCGACGAGAAAATACGGGGGTAGCGGTCTCGGACTCCCCATCGCGAACAGTCTCCTTTTACTTATGAGATCTTCGCTGCAAATACGGAGCGAAACGGGAAAAGGGAGCGTGTTTTTCTTCACACTTTCGCTCGACAGCGGCGACGCATGAGAGGCATGCACCTTTTCAGGAGGTATGAACGTGATTATGGGTATAGGTATTGATTTATGCAGTATTCCACGAATAGAAAAAGCCATAGAATCAGAGCACTTCATGCGGAAAGTTTTTTCTCCGGAGGAGATTCGCTACGCATGCGGGAAGGCTCGTCCCGCGAGGCACTTCGCTGGATGTTTCGCTGCAAGGGAGGCATTCGCAAAGGCATCCGGGATCCCTATGTATTCTGTGGTGTTCGGCCACGGGGTATGGATCGAGCGCACTGCCTCGGCGCCGCCCCAGTTGCGCTGTTCCGAGACTATTAAGGAACAACTTCAGAACAAAGGGAAAGAACGGATTCATCTTTCGATCTCTCACGACGGCGAGTACGCCGTCGCCGTCGTGATTCTCGAGGTCGACTCGTGATGACCGGATA
>LVBO01000476.1 GCA_001604435.1 Synergistales bacterium Syner_01 | reverse complement strand
CGGCCTTTCATACCGCAAGCAGCCAAACAGTCCGTGACGAAGCGCCCTCCGGCGCGACACGAAAGTCGCTACGAAGGGCGCTTCGTCACCCCTCCGGCAGCGGCCGTCTGTTCGTTAAATCCGCTCCCAGAGTTTTTTTGCCAGAGCGCGGCTCTCGGCCATGATTTTTTCCTCGTCCAGGTGGACAAGTTGCCGCTCGTCCATAAGGACTTTTCCGTTGGCGATGGTGGTGCTGACATGCCTGCCGCAGACACCGAAGAGAAGGTGTCCGTTGATGTTGCCTCCGTGAAGCGGCGTCGGAGGGTCGTAATCCACGATGACGACGTCGGCGTATGCGCCGGGCTTCAGCGTTCCGACCTCGCCGTCGATCTGCCGGTTCATGATCTTTTTGTTATTCTCGAAGAGCATCGTCGGCGGCTCCGTCCACGCGACGCTGGGGAGCTTCGCCCCATGTTTGTGCAGGCAGTTCGCCACCTTGTACGATTCGAACATATCTGCTGTGTATCCATCGGTGCCGAGCCCCACTAGCACTCCTTTTTTCATCATCGGCAGCACCGGAGAGAGGCCGACCGCGTTCCCCATGTTCGACTCCGGGTTATGCGCCACCGCGACGTCCGACTCCTTCAGCAGATCCATTTCCTTCTCGGAGATATGGATGCAGTGAATGGCAAGGCTCTTGGGACTAAGGACGCCGTGCTTGTGCCAGCGCTCGACCACGCCCATCCCGTACTTCGCCTTACTGTCTTCAAGGTCTTCAATGCCTTCGGCGACGTGTACGTGAAATCCCGCGTCAAGACCCGACATATGTTCAACGCTTTCATTCAGCGTCTTGTCCGAGATGGTCATGGATGCGTGCAGTCCGAACATGCCCTTGAGCATATCGTCCTTCTTCGCCGCGCACGCCTTGATGAATTCGATGTTCTCGGTAATGCCGTCCACCCTGCTCTGCTCCCCGTCCCGGTCGGAAACCTCGTAGCAGAGATTGCTCCGCAGACCGAGCTCCGCCGACGCCTCGGCGATCTTCGCGAGACTGCCGCGAACCGCGAACGGGCTCGCGTGATGATCAATGACCGACGTAACACCGCACTTTATCTGGTCGATTCCCGGCCCCATGACGCTGTAGTAGACGTCTTCGAGCGTGAGACACTTGTCGAGCCTCCACCAGAGCCCTTCAAGAATTTCGGAGAACTTCGTCGCAGGAGGACCGTCGAGCGCGATGCCTCTCGCGAACGTGCTGTAATAGTGCATGTGGACGTTGATAAGGCCGGGCATCACAAGCCGCCCTTTCGCGTCCTTGAACGTCGCGCCGGGGTAGGCCTTCTTCAGATCCTCGGTCTTCCCGACGGCCTTGATATGCGCGCCGTCGATCACGACCGCGCCGTTCTCTATGACTGTGTTGCTCTCGTCTCTCGTGATGACTTTTCCGTTGCCGATCAAAAGCATGCCGTGCACCTCCTAAAGATTCATCATGTAGTAGGGGTAGCGCTCAAGCACTGCTCCGAGCGTCTTCGCCATCTCGGTGGAGACGCCGGGTTCGCCGCGGCGCCAGGAGACGACAGAACCGTCTTCGACACGCACCGAGTACCGGTCGCCTTCGACGCGGAAGAATCCCTTGTTTGTACTCTCCTTGAAATCCTCCTCGGTCCAGAAGAGCGTCACCTTGTCCTTGTAGGGATCTCCGGTATGCGGGCAGAAGATGCCGCAGTTTCCGCACTCGTTGCACATGCCGTCAAGATGTACGATCTGGTGTTTTCCGTCCACAACCACGAGGACATTCGCCCGATTGGGGCAGACGTCGCAGCAGAGTTCGCACACAACGTCGCATGCGAGGCAGCGGGCGCCGTCGTTCTGTTCTTTCACAGCTTCTTTCAAGACGCCTTTTTTCTCGTACAACGACGCCATATCCTGTACAAGCTCTGCAACCGCGAAATCGGGGGAGAGCCCCTCCTTTGCAAGAATGCTCTTCGTCACGGTTTTCGCGTCGGCTATCCCCTTGACCACCGTTGCCGGTCCTGCCTTGCAGTCTCCTGCAACGTAGACGTTCGGGACGGAGGTTTCGTTTCCTTCGTTCACCACGACGCGCCCCTTGGCGTCGAGCGCAATGCCGTTGGCTCCGAAGATTTCTGTGTCCACCTTCGCGCCGGTCGCGCCGATAACCATATCGGCCGCCACCTGGACCATTTCACCCGTACCGGTCACGCCGCGCCGCCCGGAGGCGTCCTTCTCTCCAAGCTGCATCTTCTCACAGAGGAGCGTCTTCCCGTCGTACTTCACCGGAGCAAGCAGCTCCATGAACTCCACCCCGTCGTGCAGCGCCAGTTCTTTCTCTTCCGGTTCGGCAGGCATATAGGCCGCGGTACGGCGATAGACGACGATCGACCGCTTCACTCCGGGGGCGCGCTTCGCGGCTCTGGCGCAGTCCATGGCGACATCGCCGCCGCCGATGATGGCGACCGTGCCGCCGATCTCGACCTGTTCCTTCTTCTTTTTATACTCCTCAAGGAACGAAAGCGCGTCGCGAACCTGCTCCCGTCCCTCCTTCACCGGAGACTCGCCGGGTTTCCAAGCGCCCGTGGCAATGACAACGTAGTCGTACTCCTTTTTCAGCGTCTCTATATCCGTGTTTCCGTCGACGCCGAAGACGAACGTCACTCCCGCCTTCTCCGCCAGAGCGACGTCGCGGGCGATCATGTCCTCGCCGATGCGGAACTCGGGAATGACGTACTTCACAATCCCGTACGGTTCAGCCCGGCGCTCGAGCACCGTCGTCTCGATGCCGTTCCGCCGAAGGAAAAGCGCGGTTCCGACTCCGGCAGGGCCTGCGCCGATCACAACCGCCTTTTTCTTCGAGACGATTTGTGCAGGCTGCATCCGGGCGATGAAATCATCTTGCGCGTTGAGCACGGCGATCTTCTTCATCTCGCGTATCTCGAGCGGCTGTTCGTAGTCGAGCCGGGTACAGACATGCTGGCATTGATGGTCGCAGATTGTTCCCGTGACTGCCGGCGAACTGTTGTCCATCGCGATGACGTCGAACGCCTCGGCGTACTTTTTCTCGTCGACCAGACGAAGATACGTCGGAACCTGCTGGTTGATGGGACACCCGCCGTCCTGACAGGGGGCCTTGGCGCAGTCGAAAAGCGGAAGACGCGACTCGGTCTTTCTGGACCCGACAGGACGAGCGCTTTTCTTATGGAAACGCTTTTCAAAGACACTCGCCGCAAGGACGTCAAGTGCCTTCACGTCCACTCCGCGGAACGCTCCGTTCAGGAACGGCTCCGCTTTCTCGGCAATCTGCTTCATTCTCTCGTATCCGCCCGGCTTGAGAATCGTCGTGGCCATAGTGATCGGCTGAATACCAACCCCCAGTATGGAGTCGATATTGAAGAAGTCGGCGCCGCCCGAGAAAGAGATCTGGAGCTGTCCGCCGAATTCCCGGCTCAGCTTGCTCGCTAAGGTAATCGTCAGGGGGAAGAGCGAACGGCCGGACATGTACATCTGTTCACCGGGCAGCTCTTCATTTTTGATATTCACGGGGAAGGTGTTGGTGAGCTTCACGCCGAACTCGAGTCCCCGCTCCTTCGCGAACTCCTGAAGCCGCTTGAACATCGCGACGCCGTCGCCGTACTGAAGGTCATGCTTGAAGTGATGATCCGTGAAGTCGATATAGGTATATCCCATCCGGTCAAGAAGATCGCGGGCCGTTTCATACCCCAGGAGCGTCGGATTGCACTTTACGAAGACGTGAAGCCCCTTCTCCTCGAGCAGATACCGGGAAATACGTTCGATCTCTTCCGGGGGGCACCCGTGGAGCGTTGAAAGCGTTATCGACGAACAGAGCCGGCTTTCGATAGCGTCCACATCGGAAGCCTTGACGTTGCGGAACTTCGAAAGGTTCTTCCGAAGCCAGTCCGTACACGTCTTCCAGATGCCGCTCCCGGAGGCGTTCTTCAAACCTTCGATGAAGCCGTCGATCTTGGGGGACTGAATCCCCTTTAAATCGTAGCCGACGCTCATATTGTAGGCGAAATCGCGTTGTGCGCTGATTCCAAGCTCCTTCGCCATCACCTGGATTGCGAACCAGGCCTTGACGTATTCGTCGAACGCTTCCTGCACCGTCAGTTCCGTCGACCATTCCACGTTGTACCCTTCGTCCTGAGCATTGATACAAGGCTTGGCAACCGCCTTCCGAAGCTCTTCCCCGTCCATGATCTGCACGGTTTTCAGCTCGATGAAGCGGGAACCGGCCAGATAGGCGGCGATGATATTCTGCGCGAGCTGGGAGTTGGGACCGGCCGCGGGACCGATCGGCGATCCGATGGACTCGCCGCAGACCACGGTTTTTTTCCCCGAGGCGTTTTTATAGAACTTGTTTTTGCGGATACCGAAGATGGAGCCTTCCTTGTCGTGTTCGACGATCATCCATTCCATCAGGTTTCCGAAAGGAATCATTCTCATGATGTCGCTCATTCCTGCACCTCCAAAATCAAAGTCGCTGGATCGTTGTTAGCCTTCCGTACGCGCACGGATCGCCTTGAGCACCTTTTCGGGCGTCAGGGGAAGATCGTAAATCCTCGCGCCGACGGCGTCGTAGATCGCGTTCGCTATGGCGGGGGCCGGACCGTTGATGCCGATTTCGGAAATGGACTTCGCCCCGTACGGACCGGTCGGCTCGTCGGAATCGACCACGATCGTCTTCATCTCGGGCATGTCCAGCGTGCCGAACAGTTTGTAGTCCCAGAAAGAGTTATTGGTCATCTTCCCCTTCGAGTTGAAGAGATACTGTTCGGTCAGCGCATAGCCGATGCCGTTCATCGTGGCGCCCTCGATCTGCCCTTCGACGAGCTTCGGGTTGAGCGGCCGGCCGCAGTCTCCCACGGAAACGAACTTGACCACGCGCACCTTGCCTGTTTCGGTATCGACGTCGACTTCGGCGAACTGCGCCATGAAAGGAGGGGGCGACTCGGAGCCGGTGAACGACGCCGAAGCCTGAATCTGGAACTGGTCATGGCTGTACATGGCGAAACACGCAATATCGGAGAAGGACGTCTCTTCGCCAGTTGCGGTATTGACCACGCGGCTCTCCTTGAATACGAGATTCTCGGGAGTAGCTCCCGTCATCTTTTCCGCAACGGAGAGAATCTGCGAACGGACCTTCTCCGCACAGCGGAGGACCGCCTGCCCCGAGACGTACGTGGTGGACGAAGCGTAGGCTCCGGTATCGAACGGCGTCAGATCCGTGTCGGAGGAGAGGATCAGAATCATTTCAAGCGGCACGTTCAGAGTCTCCGCGGCAATCTGGGAGAGGATCGTATCCGAACCCGTGCCGATATCGGTGGCGCCGACGTAGAGGTGGAACGATCCGTCGTCGTTCATCTTCATCGAGGCGCTTGCCATATCGACCTGAGGAATGCCCGATCCCTGCATGGATACCGCCGCACCGATTCCTTTCACCACGGGGCCGTTGGTTACCTTCTTCCCGCGAAGACGGTCCCAGCCGATCGCTTCCGCTCCCTTGTCGATGCACTCGCCCAACTTACACGACCTGATTATCTGGCTGACCCCTTCGGTACCTTCGCCGATAGCCTTGAAGACTTCGGATGTTTCTCCTTCCCGTATGTGGTGCCTTTTGACGAAATCGAGGAAATCGATACCAAGTCTTCGGGCGATTCCATCCATTTGCTGGTTGAAGGCGAAATACCCCTGAGTTGCCCCGTAACCGCGGTAGGCTCCTCCGATGGGGAGATTCGTGTAGACCGCCCGCCCCACGAAATTCATGTTTTCTATCTTATTGAACATCGGAAGCACCTTGGAACCGGCGTTCGAGAGCACCGTCAACGCATGGGCGCCGTACGCCCCCGTGTTCATCACGTCGCCCATATCGAGCGCGGTGATCGATCCGTCGTTCTTTACGCCGGTCTTGATCCTAACGCGCATTGGATGGCGCGTTCTCGCCGCCGTAAAGACCTCTGAACGGCTCATCTCCGCTTTGACGTTGCGTTTATGCTTCCATGCCGCCAAGGCTGCGTAGAGCTCCAGGATGATCTCCTGCTTGCTGCCGAAGCCGCCGCCGATTCGGGGCTTTATCACCCGGATCATGTGCGCCGGAATACCGATCACTCTGCTCACCGTCCGTCGTGCGTGGAAGGGAACCTGCGTCGTGGCGACGATGACAAGACGCCCCTTTTCGTCGAAGAACGCCGATGTCGCATGCGGCTCCAGCGCACAATGCGCCGTATAGTGCGTCCTGTATGTTTCGTCGACGATAAAATCCGCGTCCGCGAATCCCTTCTCCATGTCGCCGAAAGAGAAGAGCACTTCGCCCGCGACGTTCTCCTCAGGGCGGAAGGGAACGGGAAGCGGCGCGTACGCTCCGTCGTCGCCATGCACTTTCGGCGATTCCTTGTCCATGGCTTTTTCCGGATCGAAGAGCGCCGGAAGAGGCGCGTACTCCACTTTCACCGCCGCCGCGGCGGCTCGCGCCTCGGAACGGGTTCCGGCGAGCACTGCGGCCACGATCTCACCGGCGTAGCGCACGCGCTTGTTGAAAAGGCGCGTATCGTACGGCGACGGCTCCGGATACCCCTGGCCCGCTGTCGTAAACAACTCGGTTTCGGTGTTGAAGGCGTGAAAGACGTCCACAACGCCTTCCATCGCGCGGGCTTCGGAATCGTCCAGAGAAACGATGTCCCCGTGCGCCACGGGCGAATAGGCAAAAGCAAGATAGAGCGGGTCGCGCACCTCGTAATCGGCGGTGTAGCGGGCGGCGCCGCACGCCAACGACAGAGAGTCAACCTTGAGAACGGGTTTCCCCACAACAGAGAAATCAGTCATGCGAGCTCATCCTCCTGGAAGCGAGACGGACCGCTTCAATAATCTTTACGTAACCGGTGCACCGGCAATAGTTCCCGTCGAGAGCGGAATGAATCTCCTCATCGGAAGGATTCGGGTTCCTGCGCAACAGCGCCAGCGACGCGAGAATCGCGGCAGGAGTACAGAAGCCGCATTGAACGGCTCCGCTCTCCACGAAAGCGGTCTGCAATGGGTGCGGTTCATGGATTGTTCCGATACCTGCAACCGTCAGAATGTCCTTCTCCATCGCCGATGCGGCGAACACTTGGCAAGAATTGACGAGTTTTCCCTCCAGAAGTACCGCGCAGGATCCGCACACTCCCTCGTCGCACCCGCGGTGCACTTCCGGATGCCCATTCGCGCGAAACACATCGAGCAACGTAGCATCGGGTTCGAACGCCCACTCATTGGTACGTCCGTTCACCAAGAAAGACCCCTTCATCAAGACTCCCCCTCCTCAGTCAGAACGGCCTTCAAGCCTCTTTCAACCTGTACGGCGGCAATCTCCGAAAGGTATTCCGGCGATCCCGCAGGTTTTCTCCCGAACTCCACAGAAACCATCTTTCGAATATCAAGCGATGAAAGGACCGCAAGATCCGCTCCCGCAAGGCGTTCCTCCAGTTCGGCGAGACGGCGTACCCTGTCCAAGCCTCCGGAGACTGCGATCCGAACCTTCTCTATCGTACTGTTGTTTTTACGTGCGAGAATGGAGACGGTGAACGCCGGATAATCGAATCCGACACGGGTTTCCCTGTAGTAACAGGAGAGCCAGTCGACCGGATCGGGAAAGAGAAGCGATGTGATCAGGGTTCCCTTCTGAAGGGATCTGTCCGCAAGCCAGGATGGGAGGTCGTACGTTCCGCCGTTTTTCCCCTCGGTGCATACGACTCCATGCAGCACCGACATAGGGCCGATAAGATCGGACCAGAGCGGGAAGAGAGATGCGCTGCCTCCAAGAGTAATCCGGTTTCGCATCGGGGTGGAGGCGGACGATCCAAGAGCCTTTCCCAGAATGCATTCGGGGTGCAGATGGGCAAGGCTCTCCGCGACGCCCCCGAACGTCATTCCCGCTCCGGCTTCAAGGATTCCTTTTTCCATCTTCAGCGAATCGAGCCCTAATCTGGAGATGTCGACCACACCTTCCAGAGAGGCGATCCCGCTTTTGATCAAACTTGTTCCTCCGCCGTGAGGAACAGTTTTCTCCCTGCCGAGATACGAGATGGCTTCATCGAGTGTATCCGGAAAATACCATTGCACAGTACTCATATTTCTCCTCCTTTGTTTTGTCATCTGCACGGATCATACACTACTCTGGAGGAGGAACACTCCCCCATCCATTCACTTTATAACATTCAATGTCAACTGTCTAGAGGGGTTCTTCTTAAATTTGCAGCAAAGCTTCGAGAGACTGTTTTGTTATGCGTTCTATTTTTCGTGCGGTTTTACGTGCGGCGGCGAATCGTTCACGAATAGCCAACCAAGCGTTGGGATCTACACCGTATCGGATACGCATGATCTCTCTCCTGGCATCGAGCGAAACTATTTCGGTATCGGAAACGAGTTTATCCGCGAGATGAAGAAGAGCGGCCTCGATTCGCGGCAACGGGGGCAAATCCCTGTGACATGCAGCAATTTCCGCGAGAAGAGGAAAACCGTGAAACCTCAGAAACACCTCGCCGGCATGGACATGATCAGCTAAATGCCTGCACACATCATGAAACAGCGCTGCTCCATGCAGCAGCGGCAGATCGATTCTCTCCCCCCGTCGACGCAAAGGAACAGCAAGCTTCAGACAGACCGAGGCGGTAGTCTCGCAATGGCGGCGTACACGCAACGGGGCGCCTGCCATAGTGAAAAGAACATCTCGTTCGAGTTTCGATGGAACGCGCGTTCTCCTCGAACGACAAGACAGTCTTTCAAAGTCGTTCGGAGTATCCATATCCATGAGTACGCCCTCGTCCGCCACGGCAATGTCTTCATTCCATGCCTTCCAGGCATCAAAAAAGGCGCGCAATCCGCCTTCCCCGGGAAATTGAAGTATCCGCGGCGCCAAAGAACCCCCTATGAGCGGAGGGTGTCCCCGAACGCCC
>LVBO01000475.1 GCA_001604435.1 Synergistales bacterium Syner_01 | reverse complement strand
CTGTTGAACTCCAAGGCGCCCGCCGGACTCTTCCAATATTATTCGTTCTCCGATCACATCGCGGAGTGCTACAGCATGGTCATGGCCAAGCCGGTCACCCCGCCGCGGAGCGGCTACTCCATCGAGGAGAAGCTTGTGCAGCTGGGCAGGCAACTCGACGCCCTCAAAACAAGGACGAAGGTCATCCTTCCCGTGGTGCTCTCCAAGGTCGGAGTCACCTCGACGGAAGCGGAGTCGATACTCTCCGATCTTCACCGCTGCCTTGACACGCATACCGAAGTACAGATGCGCACCAGGAAGTTCAGGGAGGCCGAGGAGAAGGAACGCCAGCAGATGGCCGTGCGGAACCACGCCTTCATCGAAGCCGAGAAGCGCATCGCAAGCGCCCTGAAGGGAAACGAGGAAGATGAGGGGCTTGACGAAAACGAGATCGCCAAGGTCACGAAGCTCCTTGAGAGTGCGAAGACGCTCGCCCGCACCATCGTCTACGTCGAGCAGGAGCTCATAAAATGGGACCGCAAAGTCAAAAAGAAGGCGGCCGATCTGGAGGCCGAGGCCCCGGCGTTCCGCCGCAGGGAACTCCGGAACATGATCGAGGCGAAGAAGGAGTACATATCGCTTACGGCGAAATCGGCCCGGCTCGACGATTCCCGGATCTGCCAGAGCGACAAGCTCCCATTCTCCATCGACAGGGCCGCCGCGATTTTGGAGGATATGATCGCGCTTGACCCGGAGATGCTCGTCGTAGCAAGGGTTCGCATGTACGGTATTCCGCGCGTGATTCTTGTCCCGGGGCAGGGGTACGGTACGTACGACTGGAACGATCACACGCTGCTGATTCCGGCCTTTCCGACTTACAGTCCGGAACGCGCCGCGGCCTATGCGCTGGGCACGTTCCGCTGGGACAGCGACGAGGATCGAGTCATCAAGAACAGCTACGAGCTCATCAAGGAGAACCGCGACAAGTCCATCCTCGACCTGAACACGTCGTTCTACAAAGACTATTTCCTCTGGCTCACGAAAGAGAAAAAGGGGTACCGTATTCTGCCCCGCAACACGCACAAGGTCTTCGTCCAGATGTTCGCGCCCCTGAAACAGGAGTAAAAACCGAGAGTAAAAAGGAGAGTCTCATGCTGGAACGAATCATTATTATTTTCCTCGGAAGCGCCATTCTCCACCTTCTGCGATTCAAGCTGCTGAAAAAGCCGCTCTCGCCGATGCGCTCCATCCTCGTCGCGACGATCATCATGGTCGCCGGGATCCAATTGCACTACGCCTATCTCCCCTACGAGACGTTCCGGGGGGGAGTCGCCTATACGTCGCTCGGCTTCATCGCCTTCCTGATGTTCCAGTACGGCTACCGCAAGGCCGCTCCTTCCAAGAAAGAGAGCGGGGAGAAGTAGCCGTTCCCGCAACATACTATAAACTGGGAGTGGAGCGGAAATGGAGAGCCGGGAAGCGATGCCTGCGAATGCCGTTGCGGAAAACTTCGCGGCGACGTTGCGCCTGTGGGGGGCGTTGCCGACGTCGAGAACCGAGGAGCGGGGCCCATGTCTTTTTGTGTCCACCGGAACGGCGATACCGGATCAGAACTACGCTTTCTGCTCCGTGGAAAAGAACGTCGAAGAGCACGTACGGCGCTCCGCTCGTTTCTTTTGTGAAGAGGGGATGCCCTTTACATGGTGGTTTCCTCCCGGAACGCGGGGAGAACTCTTTCGGAGGGCGCTTGAGAAACACGGGATGCCGGAGCGGTGCGCACCGCCCGCGATGCTCATGACGCTCGGCGCTTCAAGTGAACACGAACAGCTTCCCGAGGAGTGCTCCGTCCGCAGGACGGTCTCGCCCGGGGATGCCATGGAATGGGCCCGTTCTTCCCTTGAAGGATTCGACTCGGGTATGGAGCATCTAGATTCCTTCTCCGAGTTTTGCGCGGCGCTCATCGCGCCCCCTTTCGACGCTTCGTTCCGGCTACTGACGCTCCGCGTCGAGAGCGACGCGGCGGCAACCGCGCTTCTCTCCCTGACCGGAGATATTGCGGGGATCTACTACTTCTCCACTCTCCCCGCCTTCCGAAGGCGAGGACTGGGGAGGCATTTACTGTCCGAAACGCTGGAGGAGGCACGGTGCTCCGGCTGCCGTACCGCCGTGCTCCAGGCCTCCCCCATGGGATTTCCGTTGTATAAAAACGCGGGTTTCGCCGTGTGCGGCCGTTTCGCGGTCCACTCCACCGATCCCGACGCCTGTTAAGGCGTTTTTCTCCGAACCTCCATGAGGGTGCGCAGCGTCTCGCGGACGCGCCGCGCCCTCCGCCCGTCGACAAGCGCCACGATCTTGTCGCCCGCCGCGATCACGGTCTCCCCGTTCGGCAATATTTCCTCCCCCGCACGGACGATGCTTACCAGCAGGCATCCGGACGGAAGCCCGGCATTCCGCACGCGCTTCCCGTCCAGGGACGCCTCGGGAGAGACCGTCCCTTCGAGCAGCACCTTTCCGGCCTCTTCGCATGTGTCGCACTTCCGCAGCATGCGAAGAAGCAGCGAATCATAGATCGGCCGCGCGCGCAGAAGATCCGCGACGACATAGGCGGTCACCGCCACGGCGGAGACGGAGAGCAGGTGCGTGAACGAGCCGGTCATTTCGGTGATGAGGACGATTCCCGTGATCGGCGCACGAACAACGGCTGTAAAAAAACCGGCCATCCCGACGATGAGAAAGTTGAGCACCAGCGCCTGGTCCAGCCCGTACACCTGAACGGCGACGGTCCCGTAGAACGCGCCCAGCGACGCGCCGACTGCGAGCATGGGGAGGAAGATGCCGCCCGCCGCTCCCGAACCGAAACAGACCGCGGTGAAGAGGAGCTTCCCCGCGAAGAGCAGCAGTATGAAGCTCGCCGGATGAAACCCGCGGCCGAGATGCTCGACGAGCGCGTGCCCTCCTCCGAGGATTTCGGGGAGATAAGCCCCCGCGACGACGGCGAGGAGCGCGGGGATGACCACGCGGCAGGACGCGGGGATCGGAAGCTTCCCATAGAGCGTCTGCAACTCGAGGATGGCGCGGCAAAAGAGCGCGCCCCCGACGCCGCAGAGCACGCCGAGCACGAGAAAATGCCCGTAGAACTCCAGCGGCAGCGGGGCGGGAACGCCGAAGGAGAAGACCGGCCCCAGACCGAAGAACTTTTTCGACAGGAAATCCGCGCCGAGCGAGGCCATCATCGCCGAGAGCAAAATCAGCGGCGAGAAGCTCTTGTGCACCTCTTCAAGGGCGAAGACCACGCCTGAGAGCGGCGCGTTGAACGCGGCGGCGAGCCCTGCCGACGCGCCGCTGGAGAGCAGCAGCTTCTCCTCCATCTTCGTCTTTTTCTGCAGGCGGGAGAGTCCTTTCCCGACCGCCGCGCCGATCTGCACCGACGGACCTTCACGTCCGAGCGAAAGTCCGAGGGCGATCGCCAGGCCGCCTCCGAGAAACTTCGTCCCCAGCACCCGCAGCCAGTTCATCGAAACGCACCCCAGAAGTTCGCCCTCGACCTGGGGAATGCCGCTCCCGCGCGCCATCGGCTCTTTTTCCATGAGCCGGCCGATGAGAAGAGCGGTGGTACCCCACAGGAGCAGAAGCATGGGAAGGGGGAGTGGAAAGCCTCCCGTCAAGGCACGCAGAGAAAACTGTTCCGCATACCCCAAGAGCAAGCGGTAGCATATCGCGGCGAACCCCGCAGCGAGTCCGACAGCGATCCCCTGGAAGACGATGTGCATCCGGAAGCGGCTCTCGGCCGTCAGCAGAACGTAGCGCCGCATCGGATAACGGCCCTACTCGCCGGGTTCCAGCAGCTCGACCACCGACGCGAGATGGTCGCGGATCGGAAGATTCTGCGGGCACTTCTCCTCGCAGGCCCCGCACTTGACGCACGCGCTCGCCCTCGCCCCCGGCTTCAGAAAGACCGGGTAGGTCGCCTTCGCCTGCTCAAGATTATCGAACATGAAGGCCATATTGTAGCGGTTGAAGCACTCCGGGATGTTCACTCCGGCGGGACAGGGCATGCAGTACTGGCATGCGGTGCATCCGACCTTCATTCGCGTCCGGTACTCCGTCGTGACGCGGGAGATCATCTCGCGTTCGGCTGCCGTCAGCGAATTCGGCATTCCTTCCGCCGCCGCGGAGAGATTGTCGTCGAGGTCGCTCTCCGTGGTCATGCCGCTGAGCACCACGCCGACCTCGGGCTGATCCCAGATCCACCGGAGCGCCCACCCTGCGGGAGAGAGCTTTTTCGGCGATTCGTTCCAGATCCGCATCATCGCGTCGGGGACGTTCTTCGCCAGGTTGCC